>CAJPOH010000240.1 GCA_905372205.1 uncultured Treponema sp. | reverse complement strand
TGATAATTTAGATGTTATATGCTATTCTTCAAGCTCATATCTATAACTTGAAGGAGGATTGATATGAATGTTTTACAAAAGAAAGAGTGGATGTATATTGGTAAACTTCTGTTTTGGAGTTCTGCTCTAATATCTTTGGTGTTTGTTTTTTCTTGTAAACAAACTAATGGAGGTGGAGGGAATGAGCCTACTCCGTCAAATGAAATTACTATCACAGTTCAATGTGATGATGGTCTAGTGGTTGCCACTTCTAATTCATTCAAAGCACAAAAAGGTCAATCTTGGCAAGACTTCAAAGATAAAGCAACTAAAAAAATTACAACAAAAAATGGTAAAGACATAAAGGAATGGCGTATAAAAGACATAAATGGTGATATAGTAAGAAATGCTACTATCTTTGAAAAAGATGAAACTGTCTTTGCAGTTTCAAAAGATAAGAAAACAAAACATAAAGTGATGGTAGAAGGAGATGAAAGAGTTAAAGTTTCAGAACCTAAATATATTGAAGTTTCTGCTGATGAAGTTAAAACTATTGGAGATATAAAAACTGAGATATTGGCAAAGGCAAGCATAAACGAAAGTGAGTGGTCAACCGAAGACTATTGCTTTTTTGATTGGAGAATTGGTGGAGAACATGGGCAGGAAATGCTTGACTCCATGCAAATAACAGATGATATGGTGGTTTATGCTAGAACAAATTACAAAAAGTTTAAGCTTCAAGGAGATGCTACTAATGGTTATGTTGTTAGAGGTTACGAAGGAGAAAAACCTAGAGGGAGGATATTTATTCCTAAAGACACATTAACTATTTGGCTTAGGTGTTTTGAAAAATGTGAGGATTTAACAACTGTAGATTTTTCTTATGCTGGCGATAGGTTTGGCACTGGTAAGTTTGGGGGGATTCTCTCAAGTGCTTTTAATGGTTGCACTTCGCTTACAAGTGTAAATTTAACTGGTTGTAGTGAGATTACTAAGATGTGGACATCAATTTTTCAAGACTGTACTAGTTTGACGAGTATAGATTTATCTCCTTGTACCAAGTTGAAAAATATTGGAACTCATGCTTTTGGTGGTTGTAGTGCACTTGAGAATGTGAATTTGACTGGTTGTACTGCTATTGAGACTATTGAGCTTGAAGCTTTTGTTGATTGTGAAAGTCTTGAATCTATAGATTTGTCTCCTTTAACTAATCTTACTGTGATTGAGGGTAGCGTTTTCAGAGGTTGTAAAAACCTCAGAAACGTGAATCTAACAGGATTAGAACGGGCTGATATTAGAACTGCACTTTTTGAAGGCTGTGTTAGTCTTAAAACTATAGATTTATCTCCATTAACTGCAATTAAAAATATTCCTGAAAGGCTATTTAAGGATTGTAGTAGCCTTGAAAGCGTAATTTGGGGGGAGCGACCTTCAATTGATTGGATTGGAGGAGAGGCTTTTTTAAACTGTACAAGTCTTGAAAGTATGGATTTATCTCCATTTGTATCTCTTAAAGGGATTCTGAAAGATATTTTCAAGGGGTGTAGTAACTTAAAAGCTGTTAATTTTGATGGCTGTAGCGAGTTTGCTATTGTTGGATTGCAGGCTTTTCAAGATTGTATTAGTCTTAAAAAAGTAGATTTCTCTCATTGCGAAAGACTCGAAGAGATTAGAGATCGTGCTTTTCAGGGGTGTAGTGTTCTTGAAAGTGTGAACTTGACTGGGTGTGATGAGATTAAAGAACTTGGGTTTAATGCTTTTTTTGGCTGTGCGAATCTTGGAGATGTTGATTTATCACAATGCACAAAACTACCAGCTATTGGAGGTACTGCGTTTCATGGTTGCGTAAAAACTGCTGTTAAGTTGCCTACAAGTATTAAAGAAGTTGGAGAGAAGGCTTTTGGAGAAAGTGAAGAGAACTTTTGCAAGAAAGTTTTAGTTCCAAATGCTGAAGCTACAATAAAGACTTTAGTAACTACTCAAGGCTATCCTGAAGCTAGAATTGAGATGTATTAATTTCAATTTTTGTAAGGGCATGCTTAAAAGCATGCCTTTTTATTTTGTTCTCCAATAGTTTTAGTTATCATTTTGTTTTGAATCTTTTTTAGTAACAAAAATGTATGGATTGTTTTTTAAAGGATGAAAGCTAGATATTATTTATGAGAAGTGTTATGATTGTTTTGCCGTTTAAGGTAAACTCATATACTTTAAGGAGTAAAATATGAAAAAATGTATTTTGTTGTTGTGTTCGCTAGTAGTAAGTTTGGGTTTCATAACGTCATGTAATCATTCTAATCCAGATAATGGCACTTTAAAAGAAGGGGTTACAACAGATGAAGCTCTTGCTATAATAAATGAAAACAAGGGAAACAAAGATTTTGTTATACTAGATGTTAGAACAGAAGCAGAAGTGAAAGAAGGGTATTTGAAAGGACATTTGGAAGTGCCTGATGAAGAAATTAATGTCCATCCTCATGGGGGAGTAGTGAGTCACAATTTCTATGCTAAAGACATTGATCAATGGCTTTCAACACTAGACAAGGGAAAAAGATATCTCATTCATTGCAGGACTGATGTTCGTTCAAAAAAAACTTTTGAAAAATTAAAGGCTTTAGGCTTCGAGAAGATTCAATATATAATAGGCGGTTATACAAAGTGGGCTAATGAACAAAAACCAATTGAAAAACCCGCTTATGAAAAAGCACTTGATGTTCATATAATAGGAGATAAGACTAAAACAAAGGGAACTATTAAGTTTGATTTTCTTTCTACTAACCTAGATGGCGATCCTATTAGAAAAGCTAATCTTTCGTTAAAAATTTTTTCACCTGATAATACCGAAGTGGAAAAAAAGGAAGATTTTAAAACGGATAATGATGGAAAAGGCGTTTACGAATTTACCGTAAAAGAAGGAGCCCCTAAAGGTTTATATCGTCTTGTTTGTGAGGGAACTCATAAAGATGCAAATGGTGATGTATATAAACCTGTGGATGCTTATTATTATTTTGAGGTTGCAGAAGAAGATGTGCCAGTTGCAGGAAATTCAGATAGTATTAAAATAGAAGACGATATAACTACTGATA
>CAJPOH010000239.1 GCA_905372205.1 uncultured Treponema sp. | reverse complement strand
ACTTAAATCTATTAACCTTGTTATAGCAAGAAGCTAAAAAAAATAATTTCATTAACTGAGATTGCAGGAGATGAAAATATCATCATTAATACGGAAGATATTGAAATAAATAAAGGTAGTAAATGGAAAACTATAAAACGAAAAGCACTAAAGTGCATAAAATATGAAAAAGGTTATGTTTTATACCATTGAGACCACAAAATACGTTTTTTCAGGTTCTTCTCTAGCTCATCTAAATGGTAAGGTTGTCTTTGTGCCTTTTAGTCTACCAAATGAAAAACTAAAAATTGAGATTGTAAATGAGAAAAAAAACTATATCAATGCTAAAATAGTTGAAATATTGGAGTCATCTCCTGATAGAGTAAACCCCACCTGCAAATATTTTTATTGTTGTGGCGGGTGCAATATGCAAATGGCAAAAGATGAAGCACAACGAGCTTTGAGGCTTTTAAGTGTTAAAGACACATTTTTTAAGTTTCATATTGAAACACCTATCAAGATGATTTTTGATAAAGATTGGGAATATCGAGCTAGATTTCAGTTTCATATCTTTAATGAAAAGCTTTCACTTTTAGGACAAAAAAGTTCCAAAATAGTTCCTATAACTGACTGCCCAGTGGCTTGCAAGGAAATAAGAGCTTATCTTAAAACATCACCCATTTTTAACAATGCAAAAGACGAAACCAGAGTTCATGTTTTTGCATGCAATGGAAAACTGTTCAGCGATCTAAAAGACAAAAATGTTTCGTTAAGTATATTGAATAAGCGGTTTTTGTTTTCACCAAAGAGTTTTTTTCAATCTAATCTTGGAATGTTAGAAAAGCTAATAGCTGTGTTAAATGAATATATCATAGGAGGCAAACGATTATTAGATTTTTATTCAGGTGTTGGAACTTTTTCTCTCTTTTTTGCCGATAGGTTTAGTGAAGTGCATTTAGTGGAACATAATAAACATTCACTTGAGGCTGCAAAAACAAACTTAGAGTTAAATGGAAATGAGCATACTCAAAGCTTTTTTTATGCAATTTCTTCAGAGAATTGGGAACATCTTGAAGCATCAAAACTCTTTTATGATGTTGCAATAATTGATCCTCCTCGTACGGGTATAGACAAGCGGAGTATGCAGTGGTTTTGTAAAAAACACATTAAAGAACTTTTTTATGTTTCATGCGATCCTGTAACTTTTTCTCGAGATGCTTTTGTTTTAATGAGTCAAGGTGGATACAAATTAAAAAAATATTATTTGTTAGATTTCTATCCACAAACTCACCATATAGAAAGTTTAGGAATTTTTAGTTTATGAAAAATAAATTTATCTTGTTGTTTTTGTTTTTTGCATCTTTTATTTTTGCTCAAGAAATGGAAGCTTTTTGGACACTAGTTTTTGCAGGAAAAAACATCACCACTCCTGTTTTTTCTAATGGAAGAATATACTCAGCAGGCTCAGATAAGGCTCTGAATTGCATAACCACAAAGGGAACATTTTTGTGGAGACGAAATACAAAAAACTATCCAACTAGCTTTATTTCAACTTCTAATGATGGTGTAGTTTATCTAGTTACTGAAGGTAACAACATAGAAGCCTATTCTTCGCAAGGAATGCCAATTTGGAATTATAAATGTGAAGAACCTTTGCTCTTTCCTATTTATGTTTCAAATGATGGTTACTTACTTGTCACATTCAAAAAAAAGTTATTGTGTCTAACTCGTCAGGGAAAACTTAAATGGGTGCTAGATTTACCAGAAACACCAGCCAAAGAGCCTGTTGAAGTTGATCAAAAAAATGTGATTTTAATTTTACAAGACAATAGTTTTTTGCGTTTTTCTATGTTTGGAAAAGTGCTAGAACAACTTTCATTAAAAAAGAATATAAACTTAATTCATCAAGCTCCTAAAGGCTTTGTTATCTCTTGTGATGACGCATCAATTTCACACTATCAAATTGCTTCTCCTTCAAAACTTTTGTGGCAAACCAACGAAAAAAGTCTTTGCCGTGCTTTTTGCTATAAAAGCGGCAAATTACTCTGCGTGTTTTCTAATGGAGATGTAGCCTTAAAGAACTTAAATGATAGCGTAACAACAGAATGGCAAATTAATTTAGGACAAAATTTTGGAATCGAAACTAAATGTAGCTCCAATGGAAATGAATTTAATATAGTAGACAAGGGTTTTGGAGCCACATTAACAGACAAAGGAAAATTGAAATGGAAGCGTAGCATTCCTGAAAATGAATTTTTGCCAATAATAACAGAAAATGGACTCTTAATTGGAATAAAAAGGGAAATCTTAAATGCTTATAGAGTGGAAGCAAAATTATTGAGACAAAATGAAAAAAGAATTGACCCTGCAAAGTTTTATATGAGTGATGAAACAATCAAAAACGAAAAAGAAATTTTTGCAGATAGAATCTCTGTACTCTACCTATTAGGTTTTTCAACCTTTGATTTTTTTACAAATATTCAAGATGATATAGACAACGGCGATGTTGGTGGAAGAGAAGGTTTTTATGCACAAATGCTTAAAGGAATCATTCAAAACGATGCAAGATCTACCTATTTTCCCCATGAATTTTCTTCTTTTGAAAGAGGAATGGCTGCAAGCCTATTAGGTCAATTAGGATTATATCAATATAGAGATGTGCTTCTTTCGCAAATAAACATGTCAATAGATGGAGAGCTTGCTCTAGGCATTCTTAAAGGATTAAGTGCCTTAGCTTACGATCCAGACGGAAGAACTATAGAAGGAATCAATTTTATCTTAAATAGATTTTCTGCTTCAAATAACGACGTTGTAAAAGGTGTTGCAGATGCTTTCTTTGCCTTAGCCAAGTTTGGAGATGAAGTAACTGCAAAAAAAGCTATCATGAGTATATTTGCTATAATGAATACTGAATATCCCGCCGTTATTAGAGAGTATGTAAGAGAAAAAATAAAAGATGTGGGAAAATAGTGCCTATTCATTATTTTTTTTCTTATCACCTTAATTTTTTATTCAAAACATTTAATGGATTCTTGATTTACTAGTTTCTTATTATTACCTAGCTTTAATCAATAG
Source organism: uncultured Treponema sp. (assembly GCA_905372205.1). Taxonomy (GTDB): domain Bacteria; phylum Spirochaetota; class Spirochaetia; order Treponematales; family Treponemataceae; genus Treponema_B. Next base: position 13 of record CAJPOH010000239.1, on the reverse strand, counting down.
TTCCGTGTTATAA
>CAJPOH010000238.1 GCA_905372205.1 uncultured Treponema sp. | reverse complement strand
CCAAGATATATACACTCATTCTTCTTTACTGTTACGTGAAACAAAAGAATGGGAAGAAAAATACAAAGAAAGAATTATGAAAGTGTTGAATGTGCTATTGTTAAACACAAAAAAGGTGTATTGGTTAGGGCTTCCTTTAGTACGACGTGCAACATATAATGATGACCTTCGTTATATTGATAAAATCCAAGCAGAAGTGGCAGATGAATATCTGTTTTCAAATCTAGTGCGAATATCTCTTGCAAGTGTAGCACCAGGTGATGGTGTTCCGTATACAGATACAATTCAAAAAGCAGATGGTACTATTGTTCGTCTTATGAAAGCAGATGGTATACACTACACAAATCAAGGCGGGGAGTATGTTATGGAAGGCTTTTTAAGGGATCTTTATACTAGCTGGTTTATAAAGACAAAAGGTAGCCAAGAATAAGACTTTTGTGATTAAGATTATATGCTATCGTAATAGGTTTTTGACTAGCATCGCTTAAAGAGCAAGCATTACATTATTATTTTGAATAAATCATTGTCATGATGATTATACCTTTGCCTTACATTCGTTAACTTAGGTGGAATGCTTTTTTAAGGAGGTGCTGATTAATTCGAAAGCGAATTAATCAGCGGTTACTGAACTTAATTCTTCTGAATATTATCTATAATCCCACTCATACTATCTTACAGAACAAGTCGATTAACCATCCTCCTAAAAATATTATTCAATTCAAAAATCCTACTTCTTAAATGGTTTTAGCATATATATAAGAATTGGTGTCATCAAATAATCTGCAACAAGGGCTACAAATAGACCTAATGCACCAAAAAGACCAATGCGTACAATGCCATCAAGAAGTGAAATAGAATAAGAAGCAAAAGAAGCACAAAGAATTACAGTAGTAGCACCAAGTGTCTTTCCTATAGCTCTAAATGTGCCAGTAACAACTTGATCATAATTCTCCCCTTCTTCAAATTCCAATTTTGAATGAGTCATAAAATAGATTGTGTCGTCAACGGCTATACCCAAAAGCATAGGCATAATGGTCATGGTCATCATATCAAGCGGAACACCTAAGTATCCCATTATGGCACCAATCACAATTATTGGTGTTACGTTTGGAATTAATCCAATAAGACCAAGCCTCAAGCTACCGAAAACCAAAGCCATTAATACTGCAATAGAAAGAATAGAAGTTACAAATGAATAAATCTCACCAAAAACAATGTATTCATTCAAATCTGCAAAATTAACAGCAGTCCCAGCTAAAAACACATCTGCATCTGGAAAGATTTTTTTAGACTCAGTACGAAGTGTTGATATAGTCTCTGCCAAATTTCTAGAATCAAATTCTTGAACTTCTACCATTATTCTAAGTGTTTTATATTCATCATCAACCCATTTAGTTGCATCTCCTCCAGACGTTTCATAAAGAAACAACATTTCATTTAATTGCCCTTTATCCTCAGGTATATTATAAAATGCAGGTGAATCCTCATTAAGTGTCTGATTCATTTCTTTTATTGTACTTGTAATTGAAAAAACTTTAGCAACACCTTCATTTTTCTTTGTGTTATCAAAACTTCCAATTAAGTTTTCTAATTTTTCAACTCTTTTTAAAACCGAAGGATCTTTTATAGCATCATCTTCTGGAAATGTGATCATTACATTATAGTTGAAGTATGAACCTAGCTTAGATTGTGTAACTTCAAAAATACGCTTAACATAAGGAATGCGAGTTCCCATAAAAGTCATGGCATTCATTCTAACATCAACTTTCATTAGGCCCGGAATGCATGCCAAAAAAATAATGATAAAGACAATTAAAATAACAAATCGATTTTTTATTACACTAGTTCCAAAATTAGCAAATTTTTCATCTATAACATGGAATAATCTTTTTTTACTTTTCTCTTCTGAAATCTTTTTATTTTTACCAAAACTCATAGCTATTGGAAGGAGTGTGGAAACATAAATATAGACAGATAAAACACTCATTGCACAAGAAAGACCAACCCACCTTATTGGACGCAAAGATGTTGTCAAAAAAGAAAGAACTGAAACAACTGTTGTAACCACTGTGAAAAAAAGTGGCCAACCAGTTTCTTCTATAGATTGAATTATTGCTTCTTTTCGGTTTCCTAAAATATAAAAATAGTGCTTAAAAGAGTTTAATAGGTGGAGTGAATAGCCCACAGACAAAGCCATAGCAAGCAATATTGGAAGCACTGTCATGTTTGAATCCACCGTAATTCCAAAATGTCCCATCAAACCAAACACTGTTGCAATACCAACGGTAGTTCCAACAACAGGCACAATAGTACCTATAAAGCTCATAGAAAACAGTATCAACAAAAATAACATAACAGAAAAACCTACGATAACAGTTTTCATAGATTCTTTTGGCATTACAATATCTTCTTCAGTCTCTGTGTAAGGAAGTCCTACGGGCTTTATGGTGTATTTATCGCTATTCCATTTTGGATTGGTTACCACATCAATTGCAGCTTGTCCTGCCCTATTCATAGGTGGAGTCTTATCGGTTTTTTGCCATTCCCCATCTGGAGGGAAAGGATGAAGGGACAAAATGACCCAGCACTCTGTACAATCTGAAGAAACAAGTTTGTTTACTAAAGATTTACGAGACATAATTAGCTTTTTGGTTTCTTCGATTTCTTTTGGATTGGAAGGAATGCCATCTTCAAATGGATGAAAAATTTCCATACCTTCTTCTGTACCACGAGTTATATCGATGTCTGTTATAGACATTAAAGAATCAGCATAAGGCACTTTTTCCAATAACTCGGCTCCTATATCTTTTATTGTTTTTAATACTTCTGGTTGAAACACATCTTTAGACTCTATGAGCAAAGCAATTGTGTCATTGTTGCCAAAAAGAGATTCGAATCTTTCAATCTTTTTCTCTCTTTCAGGTTCTTGAACTAACCAATCACTATCATCAGTTGTCTTTTTTACTTTTTTCAAACCTAATAAGGATAAGGTAGAAAAAACTAGCAAAACTAACAAAAACAGAAATCTATATTTAATTTGTATTTCTGCTACTCGCTTAAAAAACTTTTGTACATATTTTACT
>CAJPOH010000237.1 GCA_905372205.1 uncultured Treponema sp. | reverse complement strand
GTTCTTGACCTTATAATAAAAAATGATATACTATGTTAACATGTTTAGAAAAAGAGATATAACAGCTTCAAAAGAAGATTATTTAGAAAGGATTTATGACCTTTCCCTACTAAATGAAAAAGTGAGATCGATAGACGTAGCAAGGGCATTGCATGTCTCTCGTGCAAGTGTAAATAAGTCTTTAGGTGGACTAAAACAAGATGGCTACATCGAGCAAGAACCTTATGGAACAATCTTTCTAACAAATAAAGGTTTTGAAGTTGCAAAAGAAACTAGAAAAAGACACGATGCATTTCGCAAGTTCTTAACTCAAGTTCTTGGTGTTTCTTACGAAATTGCAGACATTGATGCCTGTGAAATGGAACATGCAATTAGTGAAGAAACAGCAGAAAAGCTATACAAATATTTAGAAACAATAACAAAAGAAGCTTAAATTATCTTCCAAATTTCGTTTTCTTTCTTGAATCTTGCAGGTGGAAGAGTCATGGTTCTGCCATCTGCACCTAAAAGAGAAATAGTACTAGTTATTTGGTTTACCTCTTTTACAACGAATGTTGCTCCCCCGTAGTCTAGTTTTGTTCCTTGTGGTGGCATTCTTTTGTTTTCAATTGCATAATGTTCATGCTCATAAGAAAGACAACATAAAAGACGACCGCAATGTCCAGATATTCTACTAGAATTGAGAGACAAGTTCTGATCTTTTGCCATCTTAATTGTAACTCCTGTCATCTTATCTGTTATTGCATGACAACAAAAAGGTCGCCCACAAGAAGCAAGACCTCCAATAAACCTCGTTTCATCCCTTACTCCAATTTGGCGAAGCTCAACTCTAACCTTAAAAATAACAACTAAATCTTTCACTAAAGCTCTAAAATCAATCCTGCCATCAGCACTAAAAAAGAAAAGAACTTTTGGCTCTTCAAGTAAAAAATGTGCCAGAATAAACTTCATATCAAGTTTATTTTCTCTCACTTTTTCTTTGAATATTTCACCTGCTTCTCTCTCTTTAATTTCATTATTTTTAACTTTGAGTAGGTCATCTTCATTTGCAAGTCTTATTATTTCTACAGCATTTTCATCACTCACAACATTAAATGCTTGCCCACATACTCTCGCCACATCCACACCATACTTAGTGGAAACTACAACAAGAGTCCCAATTCTCACATCCCATTCTTCAGGGGCAAAAGCATAAAACTTATCATTAGCATAATCCAAGTTTAACAAATAAAACTTATACGACACAGGATTACCTATAATCTGAACCTCAGTAGTCTCTATTACTTCATCAATTTTTTCAACTTCTATTTCCACAAATTATCCTCTTAAATCAACAATCAATCCTTTGATTTCATCAATTCGTTTAAGCACTTCAATTTTTTTTAGCTGATTATACATTAAATCAGAAATCAATTTATCAAGCTTTGTATTAATCACCTTAACTATTGTCCACGCTTTCTTCTTTGAAGGATTGAGTCCACCAGTAATCACATTTTCAACATCGTATGCTCTTTCTAATATATATTCAACAAAATTTTTAATTGCTTTTTTATATGCCAGTATATTCTCTGTAGAAATCATATCAGTTAGAGCATCCCCTGTAGCATATACTTCATCTTGCATTTTTGCAATTAGTTCTTCTTCACTAAGCTTTTCAGTTTTTATACTATCCAAATAAGATTGTTTTACAAAAGTTTCTTTTATTATATTCTTAAAAGATTTCTGTTTTTCTAGTTTAGAATCAGAAAGTTTTTTTTCATCTTTTGTCTTGAAAAGCTGGGAAGAAAGAGAAGCATAAGAAGCTATAGTTGCAGAGTCAAAAGTTCCAACATTACCAGCACCACCCATTTCTCCCCCACACCTTAAACGAAATATTTTTTTCTATTGAGATATTCTTCTTTTGTTTTATCAAAAAGAGCTGCATCATCTATTGCAAAACATCTTCCTTCAAACAAAACACCATCTTGAATATTGACTTTTTTTGTTAAAACATCACCTAAAATAATAGCAGAAGAAAACAACTTCACCTCATCTTCAGCTAAAATGTTTCCCTTTATAAGCCCTCGTGACATAACAGACACTGCCACTATGTTGCCACAAATCCGGGCATTCTCCCCAATCATAACACAACTATTAGAAGAAATATCACCTGCAACATCTCCGTCAACACGCATAACCCCCGAAACAGACAAGTCGCCCTTAATGCTACTTCCTCCCCCTATTATTGTTTTAATTGAGACATCATCAAAGATCTTAGCCATTATTTTCTACTAATACCTTTAATGCTTAAATACTTTATCGGATCCACAACATCAGAACCAATATGCACTTCATAATGAATATGAGGTCCAGTAGAAATTCCAGTGTTTCCAAGATATGCAATAATTTGACCTTGCTGGACATGTTCTCCACGAGAAACTCTATGAGATTGTAAATGTGCATATCGTGTGTAAAAGCCATGCTTATGCTTAACAATTATATAGTTCCCCCAACCTGGATCATACTCCACTGCAACCACCTGACCATCAGCAGTAGCGATAATCGGATCTCCTTGCCTAAAGGTAGAAAGGTCTATCCCTGTATGAATATACCATTGCCCAGTGATAGGATGTCTATTCTGACCAAATGCCATAGAGACATGCCCTATTCCTCCTCTTATAGGCCACAAACTAGGAATATCAGAAAAAAAAGTTGCCTGTGAATCAAGCAATTTTCCCATTTCTTGAACAGGAAGAATAGAATCCTGTAAATAATCAGAAAAAAGACGTAATTCGCCAGCTTCTTTTATGTATGCCTCATCTCCTTCACGAAAGTTGAAAATATGCATCAAATCACCTGTCTTTTCTTCCTCTTTATCTAACTGCATTACAGACTTCAACCCCAAAGATGTCAGAGTTGTAGAAAGAGTAGATTGAAAATCTTTTGCATTTTTCATTAAATTATTAGTTTCATTTTTCAGTGAATCTAGGTTGGCTTGGGTCTTTAATGTTTCTTCTTTTAGAATTTTAAGTTTTTTAGCTTGCGAAGTAGTGGCAATAGAAAAGTATACGAAGGAAGAAATTAACGAGGTTAGGAGAAAAATAGTAAAAAC
>CAJPOH010000236.1 GCA_905372205.1 uncultured Treponema sp. | reverse complement strand
TTTCTATACAAAACTCACTAACATTTTAGATATAGATTGGAAGATATTTAGAAAGATATTTAGATGTGCAATATTTGTCTTTATTGCAGATATGTCTTGGGCAGTTAGCGAAACAATTGCTGTAGGTGTTTATAATGGAAGAGGTGGCTCTGAAGTTGTTGCAGGAATGGCAGCAGGATGGACTATAGCAAACCTTTTCTTTTTAATATTTCCTACGGTTTCTTCTTGTGTTAGTGTAATTGTAGGCACTACACTAGGACGTAATGAACTGGATAAAGCAAGAGATCAAGCTCGTTGGTTACGTGTTGGAGGCTTTATTTTAGGAACTTTTGTTGCCTTTTTAGAACTTGCATCTATTGGCTTAATTCCGCTCATATATGGAAAACTTTCTATTCCTGCACAAGAGATAGTCAAAAAACTATTGATAATAGTCTCCATATACATGCCTTTATGGACATACCAAAATGCTCAATATGCAACAGCTAGAGCAGGTGGAGACACAATTATGAGTGTATGGATTGATTGCACTGTAAACTTACTTTTATTTACACCGGGAATGATTTTACTAGGAGTATTCACAACTTTTGATGCTCCCTCTATGTATGGACTTGTTAAAATTACAAGCTTGGTTAAGGCATTTCTTGCAGGTTGGGTTTTGAGAAAAGAGAGATGGTTAAGAAATATAGTAAGCTGAAAAACATTCGGATAATAACCTAGAAGAATTCCTTAAAAAGCTAATTTTTTCTTTGATATTCAATCTTCTTTATACCCAACATTATACAAGAAATATGTCGTGATAATTAGTGCAAATAACAAAAGTATCATAGAAATCATGTTCGGAAATATAATACCTGTGTTAATTATGAGAATTGCTACTAGCTTAAATATATACCTAACAATTTCAAGTAAAATGTAAATAGGATATGGAAAAATAAAACAAGCAAGTAATAGTAATATAGTGCATCTATCTATAGCAGTGGGACGTAAATTAAATGCAATGATAGCAAAAGAAATAGTAAGAATTATAAATAAGAAAAAATCAGCAAAACGAATGCATAACTCAGCTTGATAGATACAACTGCTAAAACCGTATTTGCTAGCTATTGGAGCAAAACTATATAGATCCAGTATTGTCATAGCACTAGTACCTTTTTGTGCCAAAATGATTAGATTAAAATCGTTTAATGTCATTTCTAAATCAATAGGACTAATCAATTGAGGTAAATTTTCTGAAGGAGTATACTTTGACATAGCAGAGACTAGCATATATAATTTGCTTACTCCATCAACTTTTTTTTCGATAATCTTGGCATGTGGAAACTTAGTTTGCGAAATCAATGAACCATCATTATTATATGTTGAATAAAGCACGTTAGAAAGATGTATATCAAATTCTTTTTTAGTGGAATGAAAATAAAAACCGCCAATATTGAAATGAGTTTTTTTGTCTTTTAGATCAAACTGAATGCTATAACCAGAATTAAATGTTTGTATATCATCTAAATCTTCAGTGAAAAATACTTCTTCTGACAATCTTTGTTTTGAAATCTCAAGATATTTTTCTACATCAGGGTCATACTTATTTCCATCATTTAATAAATCATTGTGAAGTGCCAAAAATAGATAATAAGATTTCATATAATCTTTTTGTGTTAAAGCATCATAAGCTATTTTTTTTGCTTCAAATTGTTTTTGAATATTAAGCATCTCATCAGTAGAAAATCCTACACCAATTTTTTGAACACAGAGTTCTTGCAAAAGAAGAGCTTCTTTTTTCAAATCTTCATCATCTTCAACAAGTTGTAGAACCAGATTTGCATAATAATTAGCTGTATAAAAATCGAGCATCTTAGCTCTTCTTTGTGCCATATTTAATATTTCTTTTGGGTCTAGGCTTTCAGGCACTGTTATAAAATGAAGTTGTGCATTACTAGAGATGAGCGTTTTAGAATCTTGTGTATTACTTGCTATCAAGCCTGCAATTTGTTCTTTTAGTGCTAGGGCATCCTGATTATCATCCCAGATAAATAAAGCCATATTCACATATTGATCTGCACCTTTATAATCATCTTTACTTATTGCAACAGAAGCATTGTGTATATTTTCATAATATTTTTGGCTTAATATTTCATAAGAGTTTTTAGTGTTTATTAACATAGGACGCACAATTTCTGACATTGTTATATTAACAAAAGAAGCTATAAAACACATTAAAAATAGCTTGGTAATAAGCTTAATCACAGTATCTGAATGACACTTTAGTTGAAAAACAGAACGCCTACCCGCAGAAATTGTAAAAAGTATAAGTATGGCGACAATCTCTAATGCAGGCAAAAATTTTGTAAATGCCATAAGAGAAACTACGATTTTATGAGGTAGCTTAAATTGTGGTAATAAAACTATGTCTCCATTATAATAGACTACACAATAAAAAATACTATAAAGTACAATCCAAAATAAAAAATATATGATAATAGACAACGTACGTTTTAATATTTTGTTCATATCAAAACACCTTTAATCTTGAAAGTATTCCATAGACATATAGAATGCAAGCGTAACCTATGTTTACTATATTAGTAGGAATACCTTTTAGTTTGTATGTTGAAAAATGAAAAATAAATATTTCGTTTTCATGAATATTCATAATTCCATAAAGATAGGTGAATAACCTAAACAAAACTAAAATTGCAATAATATTAAACATCTTCCACTTAGCTTTGATAGTTAATAAACTTAAAGAAAATAGGAAAAAAATATACGTGAACACTGCAAATATATAACGTGCAAAGCTTTCAAAGTACACTTGCCTTGCTTCATCTAACATTGCATAGACTTCTTTTGAAAGGAGCTTAACACTATAAGCTACTTCTGTGAATAAAGTAAAAGACGCTCCTTTGCTCTTAGTTATTGTTTCTCCATAACCTATAGCATTTAATGTATAAGTATAAAACAAAGGTTGCAAAACAAAGATAATCAATAAAAACGGAATAATAAGAGTGAATATTGGCAAATAAGAAGTATTATTTTTTGCCATTAAAAAAATAAGAGTCTCTACAAAAGCAAATGAATAAATTAAAGGAAAAGATAC
>CAJPOH010000235.1 GCA_905372205.1 uncultured Treponema sp. | reverse complement strand
TTTTCTTCAACACCTAATAACCGCTTGAATGCGTAGTCATCTTTTAATGTAAAACAAAATTCATTTTTTGATGTACTCATACTACTATTATAATGAAAGAAATCTAAAATATGAAGACTTAAAGAAAGGCTTAGAATTAAATGCTCTGCCTATAACAAAAAACAAAAGATGAATTTGTATACTTTACATATAACCTAAAAATGTATATAGTTGCAAATGCCAACGTATAAAGTTGTTGCAAGGAGGCAAGTTATATGTTTTTTCACAATGTTATGGAAGAGATTATGTACAAGGAAGTGAATAGACTGTATGATGAGGCCAAGAAAAACGAAGAAAAATGGTTGGTTTGTGATTGTATTCAATGTCGTGTTGATGCAATGTGTTATGCTCTAAACAGGGTTAAGCCAAGATATATAAAATCAGGCAAGGGACTGGCATATTTTTTTCAAGTTGATTTTAAGATGGGAAGTCAGTTTTTTGTTGACATTTCCTCTGTTGCGTTAGAAGCCATGAAAGTAGTTCAGGCAAATAGAGGTCCTCACTCAGAAGAAGAAACGGAAGAAGATATTTCTTCTTTCAAAGCCTGTTTTAATTTTCCAACCATTAAGTGCAAAATAAACGATGGCAATAATTTGAGTCCTATGAATGACGTATCAGTGAAGTTACTTTTGGATGATAAACTAGTTGAACAAATGGATGTTCTTTGGGATAACCCTTGCACTGTTCACGGCAATATGGGGGGAGTTTGCACATTTTGGCCAAAACCACAAAAAGCTGATGAAGAAGGCATTGCAAAAGACTTTAATTTTGTTTTAGTTGTAGAGAAAGAGGGTTATGAGAGTGTAAGGCAAGCTTTTTCCTTAAATATAGTTTCCACTAAAAATGCAAGGGAAAATTTTGATGTTACTAGTTGCTATGAAATAAAAGATATATACATGTTTGAGAAAACTCCAGATGCAATGCAAATAAATCCTTCATTGTCTTAGGGTATGGTGTTATGAAGGCAGTAGTTTTAGATGGTTTCACCCTCACTGCAGGGGATATTTCGTGGGTTTCTCTCGAAAGTTTGTGTGATTTGACTGTGTATGATGCAACAGAAGCGGATAAGGTTGTAGAGAGAGCCAAAGATGCCGAAATTATCCTAACTAACAAGGTGATGTTAAAAGCCTCTCAGTTTGCTTCTTTACCAAAGTGTAAGTATGTTGGTGTGCTTGCAACAGGTTATAATGTTGTGGATATAGAAGAAGCAAAAAAAAGGGGAATTGTTGTAACAAATATTCCCTCTTACAGCTCTGATAGCGTAGCTCAATTGGTGTTTGCATTTATCCTGAACTTTGCAATGCGTATTCAAGAACATAATGAAGGAGTGCATGAAGGAAAATGGTGTAAGTCTATTCATTTTTGCTATCATAGTTTTCCATTGCAAGAAATAAAAGGAAAAGTGCTAGGTATTGCTGGATTTGGGGATATTGGTTCTAGGGTTGCAACTATAGGCGAAGCTTTTGGAATGAAAGTTATTTTTTATAATAGAAGTGTGAAAAATATTAAAAGCTCGCATAGTTTTAAGCAAGTGGATAAGAATACGCTCCTTTCAGATTCTGATTTTTTAAGTCTTTGTTTACCATTAAATGATGAAACATTGAACTTTATTGACGAGCAAAACTTAAAAAAGATGAAAAGAGGAGTTTATATAATCAATACGGGGCGTGGTCAATTAGTAAACGAAAGTGCAATTAGCAAGGCATTAAAAGACAAGAAGATTGCAGGATATGCAACGGATGTGCTTTCAAAAGAACCTGCAGAAAAAGATAACCCGTTGCTAGCTTCTACTGCAGTTATCACACCTCATATTGCATGGCAAACTTATGAGGCAAGAAAAAGGCTTATGGATATAGCTTGTGCAAATGTTAAGGCGTTTATTGATGGCAAAGTGATTAATCAAGTAAATTAAAAATTACCAATAGTTGTTATCTGGTATGAAAAGATTTGTTCCTATCTTTCTTTTTATTTCGTTGTGTTCTTCGTATACCGAGGAATATTTGCTTACTCCAACTCAAGATTATTTTAATTCAATCAAGTGGACTGAAAGTTCGCAAGTATCATTTCCTACATTACCTTCTCCTTATTCTGTGCAGGCAAATGGTATTGATTCTGTGTATTTTTATGCCGATACTCTGGGAGAAGATGCTATATACCCTGAGGTAGAAGGGCTTGGTGTGCTAGATTATAGTGCAACACCATATCCCCTCTTGCAGAGTTTGCAGAGCTTTTCTTCTTCTATTCTCCAAAAGAAAATTGGGGATGGTTTGAGTGCAAAACAAAGGACATTTTTACCCTATCTTTTTGCTTATCGTTTTGAAAACATGAAAGATGTTGGGAAGATAGACTTTGTGTTTTTTTCTACTCCTACGTTTAAGGGAGGGGGGAGGGCCACTTCAAATTTTCGCTTTAATTATACTAGAGAAGGAAAACGTAAACATAGAATGATGGAAGCTACCTTTATTCAAGATGAACAAAAGTGGTTTTTGGAATCATTTGACTTTGTTGGATGGGAACTAGATGATACCACTAACTAGAGTGGAAAAAGAACATATCTTTTCTATTTTTGATGAAGAAAGACCAAATTTATATCTTGTCTCTAAGGGAAGAAAACAATGTTTTTCTGGCGAGCGTTATATAAGTGAGCATGGAATTATCAAAATTACTGATGATGCTAGTCAATTTATAGATTGCAAAAGGATTTTTGCGTTCTTTTTTCATAAAAAGGTTAAAATATGTTTTCCGATAGTATTGGAAAGAGGATTTTGTTTTAACCTGCCTGATATTGCATACATAAAGGAGAAAAAAGAAACAGATAAGACATTTCCTATGTTGCAGCTATTTTATCAAAATCTGTTGCTTTCTACATTTTTAGGAGCAGGTACTAAGCATTCAAAAGCAAAGAAATGCGTTTTTACAAATGATGAGCTAAAAAAAGTTATCAATCTTTCTAATGCTCAAGGGCATAATCTAATCACTTTATTAAAAGAGATTAAACAAACAATTCCTTATGAGATAAACATTCATCCACATATTGATATTATAAATGATTTTTTAT
>CAJPOH010000234.1 GCA_905372205.1 uncultured Treponema sp. | reverse complement strand
TACATTTGATAGGGACTTCAGATTTAAAATACTTTTTTCATGCTGAAGCCCTGCTTCTTCTTCAGGTGCAAATGTTACACCAATAGTTACATCTCGGCTAACTTTTATTTTTGCAGTCTCACTACCTTTGTTTCCACCTTCCATAAATGTTCCATCTGAGATTGTCCAACTATCCACTATATAACCTTTATTTCCCGTTGCAGTGAATATGATTTCTTTATTTTCTTCAACCATACCATCTTGAGGTAATTCAAAAGATGCCGTCACATTGCCATTAATAGTTTTTTCAAGTGTTACCTTATACTTTTTTGCAGGATGCGTATTCTCATCTTTTGATTGTGGACAACCACTAAAAACCAATGTTGTAAGTAATGCACCTGCGAAAAGTGTTACTAGCCCCTTAAAAGCCATTGCTTTTTCTTTTAAGCTCATAATAAACTCCTTATGAATTAAAGTTTAATGCGATTGACAATACATCATTATCGCAACTACCATATGCATGATATGCCATTTTTTAACGATTATCAAGCTAATGAATAATATATGCTTTAATTATATAATGCAAAAGTCAATTTATTTAACATCGAGGCTACAAATGTTAAAAAGCAAAAAGATAACAATAGGTGGAAACGGAATAACTCGAAAACTCGAAATAGGTGGGAATGCCCCTATATCGATTCAAAGTATGTGGAAAAAAAGTCTTCTAAAAAGTGATTTAAAAGACATTGTTTTAAGATTGGAAAAATTGCAAGCATTAGGGTGCGACATTGTACGTTTTGCAGTGCCAGAAATGGAGAGTGCTGAACTTTTAGTTAAGCTTTCTTATTTAACGTCAATGCCTTTAGTTGCCGATATTCATTTTGACCATCGTCTTGCTCTTCTGTGCATGGAAGGGAATGTCGCGAAAATTAGAATTAATCCTGGCAACATTGGGAGTGAGAAAAATGTGGTTGAAGTGGTGAAAAAAGCTTTAGATAAAGGTGTAGCCCTTCGTATTGGAGTGAATTCAGGTTCTCTACCAAAAGATTTAGCAAAAAAATTGAAAGATGCAAAGACATCTACTACTGATGACTTTTTAGATTTAAAAGCTAACCTTATGGCAGAGGCAGCGTTTAGAGAACTAGAAATATTAGATAGGCTGAATTTTAACACTGCATTGGTTTCAATTAAAGCTTCTGGTGTCAAAGAGACTATATTTGCAAACAAAGCTTTTAGGGAGAAAAGAAATGAACCACTTCATTTAGGAGTGACAGAGGCAGGTCCTCTTGTTTCTGGCATTGTTAAGAGTAGCATTGCTTTTAACAAATTGCTTGAAGAAGGTATTGGAGATACTATCAGGGTGAGTCTTTCTGATACTATGGAAAACGAAGTGCTTGCAGCAAGAGAAATATTGAGTGAGTGTGGTAAGAGAGAAAATTCTCTCAAGCTTGTTTCTTGTCCAAGATGTGGTAGGCGAGGCTTTGATGTGCATAGCTTTGTTTCTAGGTGGCAGCATAGGCTTTTTGCAATCAAAAAAGACGTTACAGTGGCAATTATGGGTTGCGTTGTTAATGGTCCTGGAGAGGCTAGCATGGCAGATTTGGGCATCACTGGTTCTCCTGAAATGGTGGTTATTTTTAAGAAGGGTATACCCATTCACACAATAAAATTAAATGGTGTTTCTAAAGAAATGAGAGAGACAATAATAGATGAGGCTTTTGAGAAGGAGCTTAATGAGCTATGAAAAAAATAATTATATTAGGGCTAGTGAATGTCTTATGTTTTAATCTTTTTGCAATTGAATATCTTCAAGGAAGTACAGATAAGGCATGGCACTTAATGGAGACTGCTAAAATTGCCATTGAACGAAAAGAATTTGGCAATGCCCTTTTGTATGTAGAACGTGCTGTGGAAGTGCATACAAGAGAATATCAACAAAACTATGAATATCTAAAAAATGCTCTAAAACCTCGCCAAGTGAAAAGAGCAGGAGATGACATAGAAGAAGTATATAAGGCTCTAAAAGAAAGAGATGACTATGATGCTTGCAAGATTATGGATAGTGTTTTTTTGTTGCGTCCACCAATCTTTTTTGATTTTTCTATATCTCGCTTTATGTCATACTTAGACGAAAAGGTTGCTTTTCCAGAAGCTGATTATATAACAGGTAATATCTATTCAATTCAAGGTGAATACAAACAAGCGATGTTTTATTTTGAGCGAGCCTATTCTAAGGTGCATCTTTTAGAAATACCTGATGAACGTTTTAACATAATTTATTCAATTGCAGATGTTGCAGGTTTACTAGGTCAACATGACATGCAAGAAAAATATCTTTTGCTAGTTCTCACAGAAGATCCAACTTTTGGTTCTACAGTGCTAGAAAGTAGTAAACTAAAAGCTATGTTAAATACTATCATAAAAGAAAAAACAACGGATAAGTTTTTTAGGCTATACCGTGTCAATAAAGAAATTGCACTTAAAGCATATCGAGATTTGAGCAAGATGTATCTTGAAGCAGGAAACACAAAACGCTCGCTTACAACTTCGGCATTGGCTGCAAGTATTGCACTTACATCTTTGTCTAGTATGCTAGAAAAATCAGATTTTAGTTATGTTTATTCTGATTTTAAGGACGTTCTTACACGCACAGGAAAAAACGCTGGTATTAGGCAATGGGCAGAAGACAAAAAGCTTTGGGATGTGTTTATCAATTTTGCAGATGCAATGGAAGTAAATGGATGTAGTGCTCAAGCTATTGATATGTACCATAAAATCGCAGAAAGCGTTCCATCAGTAGACTATGCACAAAGAGCTATGTATAAGGCTTCGAGTATAGTGCCTACTGTTTCTGTAGGGCAAGATGTCTCGTCTTTGATACAAGCCCTAGAAGACGCTTTTAATCAATAAATTCTAAAAGAGGTGGGGGATGGTGAGTTAAGGAAGACTTTTACAAAAAACAAAGTCTAACAGTAACATCTCACTTTTTGTCTTTTCTTTCATTATGAGTATCACCGTAAGATGATTCAAAAGCATAAATAAAGTTAATAATATTGACCTAATTAGGAGACGCTATGCGTTGCTGTACAGAATGCGACCTCAATATAGCGGGATTTGCCCCTCGT
>CAJPOH010000233.1 GCA_905372205.1 uncultured Treponema sp. | reverse complement strand
GTTTTAAGAGAATGGATAAGATTGTTTTAATAATTTTTTTGGAAGTTTCTTTTAAGTTTTTGCAAGAGTGCATTGGCAAAAGGATGAGGAGTTAATCCTTTTTTGCTTAATAGTTCTTCTCCTTTTTCCAATAGGATGCACATAATCTCGTCTACACTAGCTTTTCCAATTAGGCATTGAATATTATCAACTCCTTTTCTACCTAATTCTATTTTATCTGCAATGTATAATATCTTGCCTAAATCATCTAAATCAGGAGATGTGAAAGTGTGATATCTTATTGCATCTAATAAAGATCGATGTTGTATCTTGAATTGCTTTTTCAAAATGATTGCAGAAGTTTTTCCATGTACTAGCCTTAAATTAGATTTTTCTATTTCGTCAATTGTTTCACCAGCTTCTTTTATAGTTTTTTCTTGCCAAGTGTTGCTTTCTTCTTTGGTGATATCATGTGCAATTCCCCCTAGATATGCAAGACGTGGAAAAATTAAAAGGTTAGGGTAGGAATGGGCTAGAGTTTCTGCCATTTCAGCTACACGAATAGAATGTAAAAACCTTTTTTCAGACAGATGTTCTTTCGCATAAAGATATATCTCTTTTATTAGGCTATCAATTTTCTCTAAATCTAAAGTGTAAAGACCATTTTCTTCAATATACAATGCAACAATACTTGGAACTAAATTCTTCCATTCTTTACATTTTTTAATCTTTTCTCTTATCATTGTGGAAGAAATTGGTTTAATGGGAGTTGGTAATAGTTTGTATGAAAGCTCTATATTTTTTATTTCTTCATTTCCTCTTTTTGCCACAATAAAATCGCAAAGATTAGCTAGTTTTTCATAGTTTTTCCATTTTTGTATGCTATTTAGGCTATCACTTCCTACAATAAGCCCTAGTTTTCCTTCTATTTTTGATGTTTTATAAATGTGTTCAACAGTATCAATGGTAAAAGAAGGCTCCTTTTTTAAGATTTCAAAAGGATCTACTTCAAAACGTGCATCCTCTTTTGCTACAAGACTTACCATATTTAAGCGGTTAAATGGAGAGCTTTCAAAAGAAGATAGCTCTTTTAACTTAAATGGAGACGTATATGCTGGAACAAAAATAACCTTATCATATTCTTTTAAGACAGTTTTTGCTATTTCAACATGACCAAGATGTATGGGATTAAAAGAGCCACCAAAGATTGCCACTTTCATTTTTTTGCTCGTCTTTTTCTTGAAAGGCTTATAGTAGCTCCAAAATCATCTCTAACTTCATAAGAAACATCTTCTAAATCTTGCATCATAAAGTGAGAAGAGGTATCCTCTACCACTATTTTTTTAGATTTATTAAAGAGATTAATTAATTCTTTTTTAACTTCTTCCATTCCCCAGTTATTAAAAACTGAAATACCCACCACATGACACTTTCCTTCCATTTCTTTTTTCATCTTGATAAGACGTTCTTCTGTGTTGGGTAAGTCTAGCTTAGTTGCAATTATTATGTGTTCTTTTTTTAGTAATTCACTAGAAAAAGTTTTTAACTCTTTGCAAAGAGTTTCGTAAGCAGTTAGATAATTATCATCTGATAGGTCAATCAGAAAAGCAATGGCTACAGTTCTTGAAATATGTTTTAAGAATCTCAAACCTAATCCAACTCCCTCACCAGCACCTTCTAAAAGACCAGGAATATCAAGTAAGACAATATCACCTCCATTATCAAGACGTAATACACCAAGATTTGGAAATTTTGTTGTGAAAGGGTAGTCTGCAACTTTTGCTCTAGCATTAGTGAAATAATTTAGTAATGAGGATTTTCCAGCATTAGGATGCCCTACAAAACCTATGTCTGCCACTATGTTTAATTCCACAATGATTTCTTTTTCTACTCCATCTTGCCCTTTTAGTGCAACACGTGGAGCTTGTGAAATAGGCCCCTTAAAGTGACAGTTTCCCCAGCCCCCATTTCCTCCTTTTAGAAATATTAATTCTCCTTCTTCCATGTCCTTAAAATCATGCAAAACTTTGCCTGTTGTGGCATCTTTTATAATGCAACCTGGAGGAATAGGGATAATGACATCATCTCCTTTTCTTCCAAATCTTTTCTTTCCCATGCCTTCTTGCCCATTGTGAGCTTTATAAACAGTTTTGCATCTTAAATGGGTGAGTGTTCTCATGTTTTGTTTAATTTGAAAAATAACGTCTCCACCACGTCCACCGTCTCCTCCTGCAGGACCACCGTTAGGCACATATTTTTCACGCCTAAAAGCTACACAGCCATTACCGCCCTTTCCTGAAGAAACTCTTATTTTTGCTTCGTCTGCAAATTTAATCATACATTAAGACCTATCTAAAATTGTAACCTTCCATTAAGGCTTCGAGCGAGTGTTTGCCTATCCACATATTCCAAATCTCCACCTACAGGAAGACCAAAAGCTAAACGCGTTATTTTAACGTCTACATCTTTAAGTAAAGATTGAATATACAATGCTGTTGTGTCTCCTTCAAGTGTTGGATTTGTAGCTAAAATTACTTCTTTTATGCCATCTTCTTTCACTCTTTTAATAAGTGAGTCTATATTTAGTTTTTCTGGTCCTACACCATTTAAGGGTGAGATGACTCCGCCTAATACATGGAATAAACCCTGATAGTCAGGCACTGAAAGAAATGTATTCACATCTTTTGCTTCTTCAAGGACACAAATAACATGCTTATCTCTTCCCTCATCCAAACAAACTGCACAAACCTCACCCTCACTAAAAGAGCCACAAATAGAACAATACTTCACATTTTCGTGCAATTCATTAAGGAGATTTCCTAATCTTTTTGAATACTGAGGAGAAGATTTTAACAAATGGTAGACAATTCTTGCAGCACTCTTTTTACCTAATCCAGGTAGCATAGAAAATGATGAAATAATGTCCTCTAATACACTCATGCGTTTAAGAAACCTTGAGCAAAGGGGCCTAGCTCTTCTTGCATTCTTTCTTGTAATTTCTGCATAGCATCATAATGAGCAGAAATAATCAAATCTTGCAACATTTTTATATCTCGATTATCAACTGCAATTGGGTCAAGTTCAATACCAGTTAAAGCAAAGGCACCATTTAGCCTAACTTTCACTAAGCC
>CAJPOH010000232.1 GCA_905372205.1 uncultured Treponema sp. | reverse complement strand
AAACATTACTACCGGAACGATTCATATCTCTGTAATATATCACACCTGATTCAGCAGTATCTGCATAAACTGCCATAATGAACCCACCAAAATCAACGCTAGAAGAATCAATAATACCTAATTTTCCATCGTAAGTATCAAAATCAGGAGTGCCCACCTTACCCATAAATTCCGAAAAATCATACTTTCCTTCATCATTTAACTTAAAGCGTACAATATAATATTTATTACCCTTTCCAATTACCACATATAAATTGCCAAACTGGTCGTAACAAAAGTTTTCATAAACAATAAAACTACCACCAGTGCTAAGAACTGGAGCGGATAGTAGATCATTTGCTACATTTTCTACACCAACTGCATACAATTTTATTCCTGCACGACCTCCAGACATCTTTTCCCATAGTGCAACATCTTTTGTGCCTTTCCAAAGAGGCATTTCTTCATACCAAATGATGTCATTAGCACCGGAAGGAAGATTGTGTACTTCTTTAGAAAGGTTGCCAGCATCATATTTAAGCGAAATATACTTATTTGCGTTTGCTATAGCCCTACCGTCATAATCTTTTTCCGTGCCATCATAGAGGACTCTCAATTCTCCTTTTTCTTCATCAATTCCTATTGGCTTTATACCAAGATTGTTTACTTTTGACTCTCTTTCTACACTAAAAAGAGTCTCTCCTTTTCGATTTTTCTCCTTCATTCCCAAAACCAAAGCACGAAGTTCCTTCTCTTGCTCCCCTATATAAAAGAAATACAAGTTATTCTTGCATGCTGAAAGGCACTTAACATCTACAGAAGACTTAAGCTCAGCCGGAGCTCCAAAATGAGTAAGTGAACCATCCAGCTTTTTCTCTTCTGCATTTATTCCTATGCTTTCAATATCACCACCGGATTTATTATACGCCCAAATCTTCCCATCATAAATAGTCATAAAATCTTTAAATAAATAACTACCATTATCTATTTCTTCCCAGTTATTACCATTAAACCTGTATAAGATATATTTTGTCTCTGGATTACTATAAACATAGCCATATAAGTCTTTTTTTACATTGTCATAATAAAACATTTCAAAAGTTACATCGGAGCTTAAACCTAACCCACTCACTCCAATACTGTTTTTCTCATACACAATGCCACTTTCAGTTTTGTATGGAACATATTTTTCTATCTTATCATTACCAGGGCTATAGGTATCTTTAATATGGACATACAAACTTCCAAAAGAATCAAAAGCGTATCTTAACGCTCCACTCTCTTCCACAGTCAAGACATCCTTAGTATCAAACTTTACAAGCTGCTTACCATCATAAACTTTGCACTTTATAACATCTTTAGTACCTTCTTTCACATGACTAAAAAACAAAGTTGCATTTATCTTTGAAATTGCTCTTGCTTCCACCATCCACGTATCAAGATTGGAATGGTCATCTTTGATAGACAAGCTTTTCTTTCTCAAATCGAAATATGCCAACCTATTCTTATGCTCTTTAATCTGAATTGCTCCTGTGTCATACGCATAAGTTACGCCATCATCCGCAACATACAAACCGTCTTCATCAAAGCCCACAAAACGCTGAGGCCCATAAAACTCCCTTTTCTCGTCTTTTAGGTTGACAATATTACGAGCATCCGCTACATATTTCGTCTCACCTACAAGCCTTTCTACATCCTTGATAGGCTCTGTCTCATCTTGCACATCATAATCACACTTTGCAATCCCGCCGGTTGAAATACCAAAAGAGCTTTGATTCTTTTCATACTTATATAGAAGATAGACGCTTTTATCATTCATAAAACAGTCAACAAACTCACCTCTCAAAATACCTGCATTTGCCGCCTCTATATCTACCTTCAAAAAATCATTACCAAGTGATTTTTCTCCTATTGCTTTCAGTGAAATTGTCGAGCCTTCTTCATATCTACAGAGTTTAATCTTATACCCTGAATATACGTTGTCAACAAAAGCAAAAACTCCATCATACACAGCCATAAGCTTCATATCTGAAATAGAATAAGGAGGATCTAACGTTATACTCTTCAATTCGGTAGATGTTCCTTTGTCTGGGTCTCCTTCTTCTACTAAATAAAACTCCCTGGTACCGCCACCCTGATCATAAGAAACAAAAACCTTCCCTGTTTTATGGTCTGAAACAACAAATAGATTCCATATTTGCCCTGCACTTTTTACATAACTAGTATCCAACACACCTTCATTTGTATAGCGTCTTAATATCTTATTTGCACCAACATTAGAATCTTTATAAAAGATGTATGTTCTGCCTTTCGAATCTCTACAAAAAGAGGGAGCTTTATCTTTATATTCCTTTGAGACTATTTCACTAAAGAAAGGTGTTTCGCCCAAAAACCCCAGCTCAAACTTTATAATAGGATTTCCTTGACCATCTTTTCCCACCTCAACAAGTCTAAACTTCAGAGGCTCCAGCTCTGCAACTGCCTTTTTCAACCTCACACTTAAATTGTTTGTGCCACTAGCCACAGTTATTTCGCTACTTCCCTTCCATTTTCCGCTCTTTGTCAAAAGAACAACACCAAACCTTACCTTAGTGCCAACCAAGAAAACGCCCTTGTATTGCTTTCTGGCACCATTTGAAAACGAGATTGTCTCCTCTCTTTGACCGTCAACTGCAATCGTAATATTCATTCTGGAATTGTTAATATTAGGAAGCCCATACTCGCCTGCAGCCCTTGCATTCAAACGATCTGTCAAATCAAAAACGACTGTTCCATATTCCCCATCCTCTTGGCTCTCGCCAAAATCAAATTGCTTACAAGAAACAAATGCCACAAAAGCCAGCACAAAAATAACGATGAGTTTTTTCATATTCTTCTCCTTTAGTCTTGCAATAAATTGCAAGGTTGAAAGTGTGTTATGTAAGGGGGAGGAAAACCCCTTGGTCAGAGCAAGTGGTTTTCCTCTCCCCTTACGATCCCCCTCCTTTCCGCAACGCTGCTCGGGGGCAAGCCCCCGAGACCCCCGTCGGTTGCTGGGGTGTAATCTTAAATGTCTACAATGTGTTTGTTTGCCTTTATTCTCCGTAGCTTCCACTTCCTCTTCTTTGCACCCTCGAAGGCGTCTTTCAATTCGGCGGG
>CAJPOH010000231.1 GCA_905372205.1 uncultured Treponema sp. | reverse complement strand
CTAGAAAACTTTATAGCCTTGATTGGTTTTTTAGCTTTTTTTATTACTATAGGAAGCATTATGGGCGGTGTTAATATGATGAAAACCATGATGGCAACAGGTTTTGATCTTCTAATTAACACATGTTTTTATCTTATGGCAGTGGCAGTGTTGGCAGGAGCTTTTTCTAGTCTTTTTTCTGAATTTGGAATTGTTTCACTTATTAATGCACTTCTTTCCCCTTTAATGAAACCTCTTTATAGTATGCCAGGAGCAGCTTCACTTGGAATGCTTAATTGCTATCTTTCTGATAATCCTGCTATTTTAACTCTTGCAGATGATGATAACTTTAGGAGATATTTTAGGCAGTATCAACTTCCTGCCCTCACCAATTTGGGAACAGCTTTTGGAATGGGCTTTATTGCTACAACCGCTATGATGGCGTTGGATGTTAAAAATGCTCTACCTGCAGCCTTAATTGGGAATGTTGGGGCTGTCGCAGGTAGTATTGTTTCTGTTAGATTGATGATTTATTTTTCTAAAAAAGTGTATGGAACAGAAGCAATGGTGAAAACAAAAGGAGCTGCTACTATTCCCGATAAGATGCGAGAGGTGCATAGTGGAAAAGCAGGCTTTCGTTTTATTCAAGCAATGCTACAAGGTGGTAAATCTGGTGTTGCAATGGGAGTAGCTATTATTCCAGGTGTTGTTGTCATTTGCACATTCGTTATGATGCTAACAAAAGGGACTTCTCCTGATGGAACTTATACAGGAGCTGCCTATGAAGGTATTGCTTTTCTTCCTTGGCTAGGTCAAAAACTTAATTTTATATTAAAACCTCTTTATGGCTTTACAAGCCCCGAAGCAATTTCAGTACCTATCACAGCCTTAGGCTCTACAGGAGCAGCTCTTGGAATGATTAAGGGAATGGCAACGGAAGGTATGGTTAAAGCCAACGATATTGCTGTTTTCACTGCTATTTGTATGTGCTGGTCAGGATATATTTCAACTCATATTGCCATGATGGACGCTCTTGACACAAAAGAAATGACAGGAAAAGCCATATTGAGTCATACCATAGGCGGTCTTTTTGCAGGCTTTATAGCTCATCTTTTAGCCTTTATGCTGTAGGAGTTCTTCTCTTAGTAGACGATTTCTCATCTAGGCGTGAAAACGCCTAGTGATTCTACTTATGCTTATTAATAATCAACCCTAACGAACTTTATAAATCAAAAATCAGCGTTGGCAATATCCAGCCTTAGAATCTGCCTCTAGGCAGATTCTAAAATGAAAATTTCTATACCCCCTAAGCCCCCAACCACCGTCAGTTTATAGCTTAGCTATCACTTTATTTTCTCGATATATCCTGAGTTCCCGTGTTATTGACGATAAATCTATTGTCTTAAACGAATAAAAGTGCTAGCATCAAAGGTGATATCTCCATCAAATTCAATGTTTTATTTCAAGCCTAGTAAAAATCTTACAGTACATTAAGAAATGTTATAATGATACATTAGGGGATGTGAAAACAGTACATTAGCTAATGTACTGGGTGCATTCTGTACAGCAACGAGGGTGCAAACCCCGCTATATCGCGACCGCGTGCTGTACAGCAACGAGGTGCTGTGTCCCGCTATATTGCGTCCGTATTCTGTACAGAATAGGGATCGCATTCTTAAACAGAATTGCATCGCATATAGACATGTTTCGCCTTAACATCCTTTTTTCTAAGCTAGAAGACTTTGTTAAGAAAAGGGATATTATAGACATTGTTGTTAAACATAGTATATAATGGTAGAGCTATTATGAAACGAGTTTTATTAGTCGACATGGATTTTGTCTTGTCTGAATACATCTCAAAAAAGATGCATGATGTGGGTATCATGGTTCAAAAAGCCAGTGGTACAGAGCAAGTTCTTTCGTATATGGAAAGAGTAAAACCTGACTGCATTATAGTGGACTACTCTCTCGACAGAGAGGGAATACTTAGCATGTTCGAAAAAAAATGGGCAAATGCTAACATTAAGTCTATTCCTTCAGTAGTTGTAGCAGACTCTTTGCAAAAAAATGATCAAGGTCTTTTTGCAAGCTATGGTGTGAAAAACATTGTGATGAAGCCTGTAAGAGCCGATGAACTTCTGCAAAAAATAGGTGGACTTATCAAAGTACAATTCACCTTTGATATTACACAATCATTGGTTGAGTGTAGCATCAATGAAGGAATTATATTTGTAGAAATTGCTTATGGTCTTAATAGAGACAGAATCGAGCTTGCAAAGTATAGAATGCAAGAATTGATAGATCTATATAATCTTGAGACTGTAAAAGTTCTTATAATAATGAGCAATATTACTATCTCTTTTTTAGATACAGCAAATCTTGAATACCTAATTGACAATATTTTGTCAATTCCAAATTCCTCTAAAAATGGAATAAAAGTACTAACTGCTAGTGATTTTGTGAAGGATTTTTTAGATAATCATCCAAAGTATAAGGGCATTGAAAGTGCCCCAACTCTTCAAGAATTGCTTGACACGCTTTCTTCAACTAAGTTGAATGGAATTGATATAATTTCTTCAGATGAACCTGATAAAAAAGGAAAATCATCTTCAATCTCAACAAAACTAAACTTTGATAAGCTAGAAAATGCAAAAATTGCTATTGTGGATGATGACGTTGTTGTGAGAGACACAATGACGGGTATTTTTAAAACAGTGAAAGCAAATGTGACGACTTATGTAGATGCAGAAAGTTTTCTGAAAGAATTCAAAAAAGAAAAGTTTAATTTGATTTTCTTAGATGTAGTATTGCCAGGAATGACAGGGTTAAAATGTCTTGAAAGATTACGTCTTATGGACTGCCCTGTTCCTGTAGTAATACTCTCTTCTGTAAGCGGAAGAGACAATGTAGTGAAAGCATTTGAAAGAGGTGCCAAACAATATCTCGTTAAACCTATTAAATCTGATTTAATCATCGCAAAAACTATGGAGATTTTAGGTGGAATTTTATAATGATGGCATCTCTTGGCGTCTTGGAAACGCTTTAACATCTTCATTATTAGATTTTTTCATATTAGACAAGAAGCTAGATCCTCTATGTTATACGAGGGGAGCATCTTTTTACTTCCCTTCCTTTTTAAAATGTTTTGAATACAC
>CAJPOH010000230.1 GCA_905372205.1 uncultured Treponema sp. | reverse complement strand
AAATAAAAACACATCATTTTATAGTCTGGTAATAGGCAATAGTGGAAACAAAAATACTATTTCTTGTTTTGATCATAATTGGCTTTATGATATGAGTGATATTTATGCTTCAAGACATCTTGTAGAACAATTGCACGAATTAAAAAATAATAAAGTTAAATAATCAATAATCATAATAAGCTTTGATTAATCTAGTTTCTTTATGAAATTAATAGCGGGAAGCTGATTTAGAAAACATTACAAACACAAGCCCTTAAAAATGTTTGTTATTATTTTCATATTAGAAGAATAGCCATAAACTTGATTTAATTTATTGATAACAAAATCAAGTTTATCATTTGCAATTTTAAATCCTTTCTCAACAGTGCCAGAATCTCTAAGCAAACTGCAACATTCTTCAACAGCTTTTGAAGAAATTCCATCCTTTTTGGCTTCAGCAAAAAATTCAATTATTCTCTCTTTTTCATCAGGATATTTTTCTAAAAATAACACTATAGGAAAACTTAATTTTCCTTCAACTATGTCATCTCCCCTAGCCTTTCCTTTAACACCTGTTTCTGCAATATTTTTAAGATCATCCAACATCTGAAAAACAATTCCAACTTCATTAAATATTCTAGGCAATAGTGAATCTTTTTTATTAGAAAATAGGAGCGCAAGATTTGCAGAAAGAGAAAAAAGTGTTCCTGTTTTAAGAGATACTAAATGTTCATACATAGCTTCATCAAAATAAAGATGATAATCTGAGTGATGTTTAATATCCATAGCTTGTCCTACATGAAGAAAGCTTAAAGCATTCACACAAAGATTATATAAAGAAAGCTGTATTTTTTTTTCGTGACGGTGAATAAGACTCAAAGCAAAAAAATACAAAGCACTTCCTGCATTCAAAGCAACATCAAGTCCATATTTGATATAAGTGCTAGATTTACCTCTCCTTTCAGGAGATGAGTCTTCTATATCGTCATGGATTAAACTAGCAGTATGTATAGCCTCTATGATAACACTCCCCTTAAACGCTTCTTCTTCATTTCCTTCAAGTAATCTGGTGCAAAGAATCATTAAAAGAGGTCTAATACGTTTTCCTCCACGTGAAATCATATCACTGCATGGCTCAATGAGATGTGTTTTAATTGAGGCAAAAGAAGGAGTTAAATCCAATTCCAAAAGACTACTAATATAGTTTTCATTAATAGCTTTTTCAATTTCTTTGTTAATTCGATTTATTATAGCTTCCACACGTTTTATATCCAAAAATCAACTAGTCATAAGTAAATTCACTGTTTCCAATAAATTCACGTAAAATTGATTGCCCATGCACAAAAGATGAAGGCATAGGAGAAAAATTATTCAAAAATGTCAATAACCTTGACGCCTCATTATACCCCTTGTCTGTTGGTTTAACCCCTTTAAGCAAAGGCTCTGCATAAATTTTTAATACTGAAAGCTCATAATCTAAAGCTGTATTAAACATAGCATCAGCTGTTCCTTGAAATGGGAAGATGTATTTTGCCTCTCCTTTTCTAACATTTTTCCACATTGCAATTGTATGGTCTGCATTAGTACCTCTAAACTTTGCATCTCGCACAATACGCCTCAAAAGTCTATTATCGCTCGATGGAATCCTATTATGATCATCTAAATTAAGTTGTGTTAAAGCAGAAAGATATATTTTAAACTTTCTATCTTTTGGTAATTTATAAGTAAGTTCATCATTCAATCCATGAATACCTTCAAGAATTAAAATATCATTACTAGAAATAGAAAGAGGTTTTCCCACTTCACGCCTTCTACTTTCCTTAAAATCATAAGAAGGCATTTCTACAGTTTTCCCTTCCATAAGTTCCAATAAAAGTTTATTCAAAAGTTCAACATCTAAGGCATGCAGACACTCAAAGTCTGGATTTCCTTTTTCATCTCTTGGAGCTTTGTCTTTTCCAAGATAAAAATCATCCAAACTAATAACTACAGGATTAATCCCTAACACTTTTAATTGCATAGAAAGTTTTTTTGCAGTAGTTGTTTTTCCCGAACTTGAAGGACCTGCAATCAAAATAACTTTCACAGTTTTTCTTTGCAACACTTCATTTGCAATCTGAGCTAAACTATTATTTTGTTTTATTTCACTAATTTCAACATAATCTTTTACTTCACCTGAAAGAATTAAATCATTAAGCTCTCCAACAGAAGAAACTCCTACAAGTCGCCCCCAATTTTTAGATTCCTTATAGATTTCAAAAAGATGAGGGATATCTTCAAAAGGTGGGATCTCACATGGAGCTTTAGGACTGGGAAAACGCAATAAAAAACCTTCATGATATTTTCTTAATTCAAAAAATTTTACATCGCCTACAGACTGCAAAACAGGTTGAAAATATAAGTCTTGGTAATCTCCTAGCCTATTCACCATAATACGAGGTTTACTAGTATGCACTATTAACTTATGAGTATCTGGCTGGTTAGAATGAGAAAAATCTGACAATGCTTTCTCATAAGAAAGCCAATAAGTTTTTATAGGTAAATTACAAGCTACCATTTCACGCATCTTTTTCTCTATATCTACTAAACTTATTTGGTCTGATTTTTCTCCTTCAAATGTATAAAAATAACCATAGCCAAAGCTATGAGAAATCAAAAGACGTAAAGATGGATATAAAGATTTAGAAGCCGCAGCCAATACCAAGCAAAGTGTTCTCCTATATATTTCAGCTCCTTCTCGCGTATTCAAAAAAACAGGAGTCACTTTTGCATCAACATCAATAACCCTATTCAACGAAAAAATCTCATTATTAACTTTAAGAGCAACTATACTACTATCAACCTTTTCAAAATAACTCAACAAATCTAAACACTTGATAGGAAACTCAAAGTCAATATTTTTACCATCAGGAAAAGAAACTGAAAACATAGCTTAACCTCACTTTAAAATTGCATTAAAAGAACCTTGCCACCCCTTATATTCATCTCTTTTGGAAGGCACATAAACCTCTATTTTTACAGGAACATCTTTTGTCAAAAAAACTGGACTGTTACGAAGGAAAACAGGAAGTTCAACTGCTCCATCAATCTTG
This sequence comes from uncultured Treponema sp., assembly GCA_905372205.1. Taxonomy (GTDB): domain Bacteria; phylum Spirochaetota; class Spirochaetia; order Treponematales; family Treponemataceae; genus Treponema_B. Next base: position 82 of record CAJPOH010000230.1, on the reverse strand, counting down.
CTATATGAAAATGTTGCTTTTATATCATTTGTGTTAATTTCATTTATATCTTTAAGTTCCACTTCGTGATTTACTTCAATAT
>CAJPOH010000229.1 GCA_905372205.1 uncultured Treponema sp. | reverse complement strand
GTGCGTTCGGCTGGCTTGAAGCGTTAAGGAAAAAAGGGGCAAATGAATCTCATGCTTTAAAGTATCTTTACTACTTTCAAACACTATATTTTTTTCTCCTTCTTTTTTTCCTGTTATCTTATCAAAATATACTGTCTCAGAATTAGCATCTTTCATGTAAAGTTTAAAAATTGTTACGTCCGTAATATCCTTATCTTTTGTGTCAATTTTAATAGTAAATTGATGTGGTCCTGCAGCAGACAATGAACCTTCCCAGTTTGCCCCTTTTTTCCTTAACGCTTCAAGCCAGCCGAACGCACCTTGATCATAATCCCATGGTGCAACTCCAACTTCTATGATATAGGCACTGCTTGGAGGGAGAGTTTTATGTTTGATTGTAATCGTCTCTTCATAATTTGCAAAATTAGGAGCAGATAATTCAATTTTTACTTGCAATTCTCCATCTTTTGTTACGCCAAAATCATTAAAAGTTGCAATCATTCCTGAAGTATCAAAGATAGGTGTTATAGATGCATCATTAATCTTAAAAGATATGTTTTCATATTTTTGCTTTAAGGTAATTTCAAGCTTAACCTTTGCTTCAAATTTTTCAACTTCTATACAACCATTTTGCGTAACTTGTTTTCCATCAATTTCTATCTTTCGAATAAAAATAGCTTCTTGCCCTTTTTTCCTTTCCAACCCAAAACCAAAAAATGTAGTTGTATAACCATCAAGCTTTGCATACATTCTTAAAGATAACTTATCCTCCTCTTTCAAGTTTAAAGGAGGAGTAAAATCAGCCCATGTTTTGTTCTCTTGCTTTTTAAAAGAAATAGTGGCTCCTGCCTCATTCACTTCGCCTGAAATACTAACAGGATTTGGAGCATTTGCTTCCAATATGATTTGTTTTATCTGTTCTTTGTCATTATAAGTTTTGCCATTTATAGTTAGACTCTTAAAAGTGAGAAGAGGCTTATACATTAAATTAAAATGATATTCACCTGGCTCATAACCTTCTTTTGTTATTGTTATCTTTACACTATGACTTCCCTTTGTTAATTTAGGGGTTTTAAAAGTTAATTTATGCTTACCATTTTCAAAGTCTACATTTAGCTTTTGATCATCAACTTTAATATCCGCACTTGGTTGACCACCTTCACCTTTGTTTACAATCAGTTCAATCGAAGGCTCATCTGTAGAAATATTTATTGTATATGTTCCACCTGTTAATTTAGTAATTGGGTTCTCTCCTACAGATCCATAGATAAGCTTCTTTCCACTCTTTGTGGTTGTAATTGTTATGTTAGTGAGATCATCAACATATTTTTTCGTAGCCTTTTTATAGGTTACATTGAAAGTAAGTTTTAAGGGCTTATATCCTTCACCTGTAATATCTACAACAATAGGAGTTTTATGATTTTCAACTAGAGTATATTTTTTTTCAAGGACAGTTTTCTGTATAGTACTAGTAAGTTGCTCTTTTGCTCCACCGTTAAAACTAACAAAAACCTCTTCTACAGTAAATCCTGTTGCATGGTACACTTGCACAGGGAATCCTGCATCTGGCACTTCAAAATCATCAATTGTCGTGTTCTCATTGAGATCTTTTCCTAATACCGTTTTCCCATCTCTAGGAGAAATATTAGGATAACCAAGTATGATCTTATCTATTTGAATATCTTTAGGTTGTGGAGAGCCTCCATTTTTCTTAAATTTAACTACAACATTAACTTCTTTTGTTATTTTGAGCTTGTATTCTAAGTTTGTCCCATTTACTAAGTTTCCATCTAGTTTCCAACTCTCAACAGAATATGTGCTATCTTCAACCGTTGCAGTGAAAACGACCTCAGAGTCTTTAGCAACTTTCTTCCCCGTACTTATAGTGTTAGTCTCTCCCTTAATTTTTGCTGTAAGAGTACCACCAGTGCCACCATCAACACTAAAGTTCACCTTAAACTCTTCTTTTTTTGGAGAAGGCTTCTCTCCATCATTTTGTGGGCCATTACATGCAAAGAAAAACACCAAACTTAAAACCACAAACAAAATCTTTTTCATAAAAACCATCCTTTCCTTAAAAATTGCAATTTCAAAGAAAACTAAGAAAATAGCAATCAACTCAATTAACCCCACAATTACCTTTCTTAGTTTTCTATTAGTTTAATTTCCAAAGCAACATTTAATAAGTATGTTTTTCCTTCTTCTGTTTTTAAGCTACGAACAATTTCATATCCATCAAGCTTTACTCGTATCACATGATTTCCATATGTAACATGAGATGAAAATGGTAGTTTTATCTTTTTGTCATCAAGATATACAGCTGTACTTAACGGACCTTCAATAGACAAAAAAGGAATGGTAGACTTTAAAAACACATCAACTACCTCAATTTTTCCTTTCTCTATAAGACAGGAAAGAACTTCGCTTTTATAAAAATGGGAATCCACTAGAATCTTATGAGATCCAACTCTAGTCATAAATGGTTTTGAAAGATCTTTAACATGTTTATCATCAACTTTCACAACAATTTCTCTATTTTCCTCTACTTCAGAGCTTTGTGAAACATTAAAACATTCAACAGGAGGAGGATAGATTATATTAAACTTAATTCCACCTATATCTTGAAAAACAGGTCTTAGCTTTATTTTAAGTTTTTCACTCCTTTCTTCTTTTTTGTTTAAGTCAGGCGAGAAGGTAATCAAAACTGGAGAAGTTTTCTCATTTAAAAAATGTGGAATCACCTTTACTAAATGTGAAGAAGATAGCTTAGATTTTTCGTCTGCAAGAAACTGCAAAATAAAATTCTTTTTTGCCTGCAATCCTTCCTTTGATAGAGGAGAATCAACATTAAATTGTTTTTCGTTTTCTTTTGGTACTTCATTCAAAGAATACAATGTATAAAAAAGTGAATTGGGTATTTCTTGAAAAACTTCCACTTCAATACCTTTTAAGAAAGGAAGTTCTTGCACAATTAAAATAATTGCATCTTCAAAACCTAAAGTACACTCACTTTCATTTTTATTTTCTGAATTAAAATTAAAAACTGAAATTTGATTGAAGGTTAGATTCTCAGGTGAGAGAACAGAAAGTAAGGAAAGACATAAAACTAAAAAAACATATTTCTTTTTCATTTTCGTTTTTCTATAAAAGTCTGTGGGTCATGAGGTACTCCCTTAA
>CAJPOH010000228.1 GCA_905372205.1 uncultured Treponema sp. | reverse complement strand
CTCATAATTTCAAAACTTTGGACGCCAACAGGCATGTTTCTTATCTTTTGCATAGGGGCATCATAACATACTAATTAGGATTTTGCAAACAAGAGGTTGAGTGTTGTTTAGGGGCGTTGCCCCTTATGGACCCCAGCTCTTTTTATTTGCAATAAATTGCCATTTATGAAGGCGTTCCTTTAGAAGAGGGGCAGGGACAACTGTTCCCTGTCGGGCTTATCTCTTCGAGCTTTGCAAGTCAAGTCGAAGCAGTTTTCCCTCCTCTCCCCTATGACCCCACTCCTCCCTTTCACGTCGCTTAGGGGCGTCAAAAGTCGGCGTTGCCGACGTTTTGTTGAGAATTTGCCCTGAGGCAAATTCTCAAATAGGAATTTGTATTGCCCCTAAGAACCCCAGACTCTCGTTCTATTGAAGGGTCTTCACTCGAGCGGATGAAGGGTCTTCTCTCGCTCGGGGAAGACTGCATTCCTCGCTCGGGGAACACTGCCTTCCCTGTTCGGGGAACGAGGCTTTCCCTGCTCGGGACAAGACCTCAATCCAGCAAAGTCTGGGGGTCTCGGGGGCAAGCCCCCGAGCAACGTGACTTGACTTGAAAAGCTCGAAGAGATAAGCCCGTAAGGGATAAAGATAGGGAGGGGCGTGGGGTAATGCCAGCGTAGCGTCGAGGCGAGGAAAGAAAAAACTGCTTTGAACAGTTGTGTCTATCTCTTCGAGCTTTTCAAGTCCCTCCCCACAAAACACCTTCATAAATGGCAATTTATATTAAGGTTAAACCTTTGGGGGCTAGGGGACACCGTCCCCTAAAAAACACATCTTACTCAAACTCAATTGTTATTTTAATCTCTTTCTTTCCATCGCTAGCCAATACTGCATCTTCAATGCTTGGAGAATAATCAAATTTCTTTTTATCATAACTGAGTCGCTTACTTCCAAAGAAACTACCAACAACCTTATTCCCATTCAGTTTCCATTCTTTCACTTTTTTACCTTCCGGAACAATAGCGTTAAATTGAATCCAGATTTTAGGCAAAATCATATCATTAGGCAAAATAATCCCACCATCTGATGAATAATAAAACTTACATGTCATATCACCACTTTCAAAAACAATTCTTATTGGTTTTTCTTTAAGCTTGCAAGAAACTCTAAGAGTAAGCTTATTGTCAATCTCTTCTATATCTTTAGTTAAAACAGTGTAATCAAAATAATTATAACCTGACCAACCAGTTTGTTTTTCCTCTTTCACTAACCAAGCTTCAACTTCTTTGTTAGTTGCGTTAGTATTAAACTTTAGTTTTTCGCCTTCATAGACGGGATTTCCACTTAAAATTACTACATCTCCAATGCTACATTTTGTTATAGGTTCTTCAAATTTAAGAATAAATGGAGTTAGAGGAAGTGCCACATAATCCACATTAATATAGCCATTTTGGGCATCATCCACATTCACTATGTACTCAAACTCACGCTTAGATGAGGAAACGTTACCGTTTAATTTCCAATTTTCAAACTTTTCTCCTCTTGCTTTTGTAGGCTTAAATATTATCTTCTCTCCTTGATACAGTTTAGCTTCATTTTCAACAGGAGCATTTCCTTTGGTACACAAGATTTTAGAAGGATCAAATTTAAGATTTACGCTTTTTAATTTTTCTATTTCAACATCCAGCTTTATAAAACCTTCACTATTAACATCTTTCCTAGCCACCCTATAGCGTAATACATTCTCAGTACCACGCACTACATCGTTAATTTTCCATGCAGAAACTTTTTCGCCTTCTTTAAGTTTTGCACTAACAACTACTTCCCAACCAACTGTAACCCCTTCTTCTTTATCTATAGATTTGTGATCTTTAGCATGTTTACATGAAATAAGAGCATCATCAAATTGAAATTTACATTTTTGTTTTAACCGCAAGCCTACGTTAATAATTTTCTCTCCATTAATTGTTTCAATATCATTTTTATCCATTTTATACGAATATTCACGAGAAGCACTTGTATCAACTCCTTTTACAGTCCAACGCTCCAGTTCCTCATAGTCACCTAGTTTAGGTTTAAAGAAAAGCCATACGTCTTCATGCACTATATCTTTACTTTTAATTTTTTTATCTTGTGAAAAAAATTCACAACAAGAAATCCTTTGCTCATCAAAAACAATTTTGTATGTTTCGTTTTCTTTAGTGTTATAGCTAATTTCTATTTTTTTATTTTCTCCCTTAACATCTGCAATATTCACAGTGTATATAAAAACTTCTCTTCGCTCGTCAGTCTTTGCAATTCCATTAATAGCCCAGTTTATAAGCTCAAAACCTGCTTTTAACTTTGCAGTAAACTTGAGTTTCATTCCAAGAAAAACTTTAGAACTAGGATCTATTGCACTATTATTTTCATAATTGACACAATCCATTAAAATATGGTCATATTTAATAATTGCTCCTTCTAAACCTTTTTTTTCCATCTTAATATTTATAACACCATCTTCAGCATCTTCAAGTTTTGTTTTGTGGCGTATAACCTTGTCTTTTTCTATCCTTTCGGTTTTTCCAATTATCCACTTTTCAACTTCTTCACCCTGCAACAATTTAGCTGTTATTTTTAACGTAGCACCTATTTTTACACTATCACCACTTTTAACATCAGTATTAGAAAAAATACCAAGATGTTCACATTTTTCTATATCATCTCCAAAAGTGATAACAACTTTTTGCTCTTCAAGTATTTTATAAGCAATTTCTAGGCTTAAATCATTGGAACCATCTCCTTTTTTCACGATATATACTAGTTCAGTTTTAGCACTCTCTGCTATTTTTTTGCCATTGCATGTCCAGTATTCAACCTTTTCATTTGCATCTTTTAATGAAAATTTATAAGTCTCCCCTACTTTCACTTTATGCAAAGGCGAAACTTCTTCATTTTCTGGTGTTTTCTCTGCTTTTATCTTTTCTTCTTGAAATTTCAATGTGTAGACTTCCAGTTTTTCTGTATAATCAACTAAAATATTTCCTTTTTCGTCTGCATCTTCTTTTTTTACTGTATATAAGAATTGAGCTTCTTCGCTCACCTTATTGCCCTTTATATTCCAGCTCTCAACTTTTATGTTTTTATCTTTCAAAGCAAATTTAATCTGTTCTCCTTCTTTTGCTTTATAACCTTTTGCTATTTTCGTATTTCC
>CAJPOH010000227.1 GCA_905372205.1 uncultured Treponema sp. | reverse complement strand
TAGATTCCTCACAAAATGTAATTTCACATAGTCACTTATGAGTCTTATATTATTTTTTAACATAGAAACATCAAATGAATTATTTGCATAAATATACAACACTTCCTCTTTCTCTTCCCAATCTCCTGTACCAGATAAGGTAAGGGAAAGCATACTATTATCTCGTTCATAAGATTTAATTATCATCTCTTTTAACTCTTTAATTGAATTAACTTTAATAACCTCATGAACCTCTTCAGAAACTTCTATCTTTTTTTTTTGAGGCTCTTTGCTAGAACTAGTAAAAGGAGGATTTACAGAAATCTTAAATGTAGAATTGGAGCCATCATCTATTTCAGGCTTTTTTTTTTCGCTAGCAATCATTTTAGAAAAAGAATCGTCTTCAACAGTGCCAGCATTTTCCAACATACTTTTTGCAGCATTAAAAATCAGCTTTAGCTCACTAGGAGCCACATAATCTTTCAGTGTTGAAATGCGTGAAATTGCAAGTTCTGCCTCAAAACGTTGGCTTATAGAAAAACGCACATCTTTGTAGAGTTGTAACATAATAGAAAAAGCAATTTCAATTTGATTTTCGTTCCATGCATTTAATACGTCTTTTGAAAGGCGTTCTTTGTTGAATCCTAACAAAGCCTCTTTTTCTATGCCTTGTTTCAGTAAGAGTAAAGCACGTAAATAAGAAGCTAAATCCGTAATAAATTGCTCTATAGAAACACCATTTTGCAAAATATCATTAAACGCATTTATTGCATCCTTTGCATTGCCTAAAGCACAAAATGAAAGAAGTGAACTAATAGAATCAAGTGATGTAAGCCCTAACTTTTCTTGGATTTTTTGCATTGTTATGTTTTCTTCAGAAAAAGACGCAACTTGATCAAACAAAGTATAGGCATCTCGCACACTTCCTGTTGCTTCTTTTGCAATCCAATATAATGCTTCTTCTTCAGCCTTTATATTTAACTCATCACAAGCATCTTTTAGTGTATCTTTTAATTGTTCCACACTAACAAGCCTAAAATTAAAATGTTGACATCGACTTTTTATAGTGGCAGGCACTTTATGCAATTCAGTAGTTGCAAAGATAAAAATGATATAAGGAGGGGGTTCTTCTATAGTCTTTAGAAGTGCATTGAAGGCACTAGTAGAAAGCATGTGAACTTCATCAATTATATAAATTTTATAACGAGATGAGTTAGGCGGAAAAAGCACTTCATCTTTAATTTGCCTCACGTCATTTACACTAGTGTTTGAAGCACCGTCAATTTCTATAACATCGAGAGATGCTCCTTTAGTGATCTCTTTGCAAGAAGCACACTCACCACAAGGTGTTCTATTCATCCCTTTTTCACAATTGAGAGCTTTCGCTAATATTCTTGCAGAACTCGTTTTTCCACAACCACGAGGACCTGAAAACAAATAAGCATGTGCAATCTTTCCCTTGTCAATTGATTTTTGCAAGGTTGCAACAACAAAATCTTGACCTATTAAATCTTCAAACCTACCAGGTCTTCTTCTAGTAGCCGTTACTTGATATTCCATAGATGAAAGTGAGTATATCAAAAAATGCTCACATAAAAAAGGGCTTGAAAGCTATAAGGATGCACTGATTAATTGTGACTTGCAAAGCCCGAAGGGACTTGCAAAGCTCTTTAGAGATGAGCGAATTAATCGCATGTCTCCTTTTGAATTTTTAACCTTTCTCTTCGAGCTTTTCAAGTCGATAAGTTGTCATTTAACCGTAACTTATGAGGCAATCTTTTAGAAAGTGAGAGTTATCACCAGCGTAGCTACTAGGCTATCGCCGATTAAATGTTAGCTTTGACACGTTGCGATAGCGAATGCTATCGCATTGAAATAAATTTCCTTACGTCGCCAACCCTTTAGGGTTGGACACGTTGTGGCTACGGCTGTAGCCACATTCCAATAAACTTCCTTACGTCGCCACTCCGTAAGGAGTGGTTGCTACGCTAGCAGTACGCCTAGTAGCTATCGCTGGCGGTAACCTAGCTTTAATTCATGCGACTCCTTAAACACTAGAATGCATACTAAGAGATAAAATGTCATCAAAAATAGCATAATTTTTATTTGATTGTTTAAAAGATATAGCACTCATTTTTGCTTTAATAAAAATAGAGGCTGTTAAATCGCAATTTTCAAAATTAGTTTTTTCCATATTTGCACCAACAAAATATGAAGATGACAAATCTGAATTATCAAATATTACATTCTCTGCACTAATACCACAAAAGTTGACATTGATTATATCCGAATCTTGAAAATTGCAAAGCTTAAAATGCGAAAAAGCAAACGAAGAAAACTGAATATTACTACTTTTGAAAGAAACATTATTAAAACTACAATTTTCAAAAAGTGACATTCTAAAATTAGCAAAATCAAAATTGCAGTCAAAAAATTCAACATTAAAGAAAGCACAAGCAGTAAAATACTTTTTAGAAAAATCAACATTGGAAAGCTTTAGAGTTGAAACATAAAGGTCAGTAACTCTATCGCTTGCCGAAACTAACTGAAGAAAAAAAGCTTCATCCTTTGATATAGAACCTGAAAACACAAAAAGCAACAAAAGGGAGAATCCTTCATAAAAAGTTTTTACAAAGGAATCTCATTTTATAAAATTATTTTTTTAGCATAGCAGAAAGCATCCAAACATGCTTTTCAAAGCTTTCAATTATCCCAGATATAATCCCGTCTGTAGTGCAATCTCCACTTTCACCTGCAAGTTTTTGTGTTTCATGCAACTCTTTTAAGATATATTCAAAATCAGCCTTTACTGCCTCTGCCACTCCAACTATACAAAAGGAATGTCCTGTTTCCTCTTTTATACCTGTAAGAGCTAAATACTCTTTTAAGCTAGCAGGAGAGTTTTCACCAAGTTGAAGCAACCTCTCTGCCACCTTATCATAAGCGTCAGAAATTTCTTCATAATAGCCTTCAGTCATTTCGTGTGCAACCTTAAAATTTACACCCGAAACATGCCAATGATAATTGTGTAACTTAACATACATAACACCAAAATCTGCCACATGTTTTGCTAATCTTTCTGTAATCTTACTCATTTTAATTCCTCCAAATCATTATTTAAGGAGCAAAGCCCCTAAACACTCACTAATAATTCCTATTTCTCAAATCTACTCTTAATATGCAAAAAAGTCAATGGAAGGAACAAAA
>CAJPOH010000226.1 GCA_905372205.1 uncultured Treponema sp. | reverse complement strand
TTTACTTCCTAGCACTTTTAATGAAAAAGTAAAAAAGAGTATCATTATAAATAGTGATAGTTCTATAGCAATATTAGTAAATTTTAATGATCATCTAACGTTTAAAGCAATAAGCCCTAGTTTTCAAATAAAAGATTTATGTGAAAAGCTTTTTGAACTTGAAGAGTTTTTTGCAAACAAATTGGATTTTACTTTTGATGATGATATAGGATATATCACATCTGATGTTCTATATTGTGGAACAGGAATAGTAGAGGGAGTTTTGGTTTCTATTCCAGGAATAGTTGCTACAAAAAGAATATCAAACATTATAGTTAATTTTAAGAATTCAGGATTAACTGCAAATGGACACTACACAAATAACACAAAAGGTTCTATGGGAGGTCTTTATTACATATATAACGAACATTCTATAGGAACTAACGAACAAGAACAAATATTTAATTTTTCAAATAAAATATTAGAGTTGATATATCTTGAACGTGAAATGCGTCTTGAGCTATACATAAAAAACAAACCTAAAACATCAGATATGATTATAAAAGCAATTGCAATTGCAAAAACAGCTAAGATATTGGAACTAGACGAAGCTATGGACATTACATTCAAGATTAATTTAGGTATAGATCTAAATCTTGTTTTAAATATAAGTCATGAAGAATGTAATGCAGTTTATTATAAAATACAAGTTGCCCACATTTCTTATTCATTGTTAAATTCTATATTTAAAGATTTTAGTGCAGAGCTTGTTAAAGTAGAAAGAGCTAAAATAATTAATAGATTTGCCTATAAAATTAAATTAGGAAACATCTAAAAGGCTTATCTCCCAAGACCCCCTGAGTATTTGTGATGAATCTATTGTCTTAAGGGCTTAAAAATGATAGCATTATAGAAGATGATATTCGTCATCTTCTATCAATCCTGAATCTTACCTTTAGAAATAGAAAAGGTAAGAACTAAGCAAAAGCTAAAAAATCCTGCAGGCATGCTTCAATAACTTCCTGCTTGAATATTTTTCTGAAACAAAAATATTCATCAAGGCGATTTTTGGCAACGCCAAAAAGTCGGCCGTTTGCACTGTTGAGAATACTGTGAGAATTTTGTTATACAAAATTCTCATACTAAGGAATTCCTATTTTAGCTTTTTAATGAAGTTATTGCCTTCTATATTTTCAAAAGCGTACATTAGAAAATGTTAAATGAGTACATTAGGGGATGTGAAAACAGTACATTAGCTAATGTACTGACCCCATTCTGTACAGCATTGGGTGTGCAAACCCCGCTATATCGCGTCTGCATTCTGTACAGCATCAAGGTGCAAACCTCGCTATATTGCGTCCGCATTCTGTACAGAAACGAGATGCAAACCCCGCTATATTGCATCCACATCCTGTACAGAATTGCATCACAATACATGCGTGTTTTATATGGATGGTCAGAAACTTTTTTTACTTCATCTTAAATTGTTTTTTGATTGCTTTTTAGTGAAATGATATAATCTGCTTTCTTTTCTGTTATTTTATCTGTAATTTTCTTTTAATATACCAAAAGTATCTATGCTAACAATCATATCTTTTAGATATAAAAGATCCAAAAGTTGTGGAATCGCTATTATTTTATTTGATTTCTCTTCAGTTTAAATAGTACCTCTTATTAACAATATTTATAATGCAGAATCCCTGAAAAGATTATCAGTATTAGTTAAAAAAGCATACCATCATTTTTAAGATAATAATTATCCTATGACGAAAAAATCTTACTCAAAATCTTCTTTACTACTTGCTTCACTTATATCACAAGGATATTTTCCATCAAAACAGGCACAGCAAAAACCACACTTAGCCCCTTCATCTTTCATTGCTTGAAGCATTCCATCAAAAGTAAGAAATGCAAGAGAATCAGAGCCTATATATTCTTGTATTTCTTTTATACTCCGATTATTAGCAATTAAGCATTCTTTAGCACCCATGTCTACTCCCATATAACAAGGAAACCTAATAGGCGGAGAAGCTATTCTTATATGGACTTCTTTTGCACCTGCGTCACGTAACATATTAATTAATTTGCGTATTGTTGTTCCTCTTACAATGCTATCATCAACTACCACAAGACGTTTATCCTTTACGGTGTTTTCTAACACATTAAACTTCATAGCAACCCCTTGTTCTCTCAATTTTTGAGTGGGCTGTATAAAGGTTCTACCAATATATCTATTTTTAGAAAAACCTTCGTCATATTTTATACCAGAGGCTTGAGAATATCCTATTGCACTTGAACGTGCAGAATCCGGAATTGCTATAACTGAATCAGCTTTGACAGGTAAAGATTTTGCAAGATAATAACCAAATCTCACTCTTGCATTATGTATTTGTATATCATTCCAGATGCTATCAGGGCGAGCAAAATAAATATATTCAAAAATACAGCATGATAAAGGGCTAGTTTGTTCTATTACATTAAAAATTTCTACACCATTATTATCGAATTTTATGATTTGCCCCGCATCAACTTCTTTTATTTCAGAACAACCAAGTGGGAACATTGCACATGTTTCACTTGCAATTGCCCATACTCCTTCTTGCACTTTTCCATAGCATAAAGGTCTAAACCCATTGGGGTCTCTTGCCACGTATAATCCTTCTTGAGTTAATAAAACTATTGAATAAGAACCTTTCCATTCTTTCATGCAACTGGTTATTCTTTCTTTCCATGTTTTTCCTTTTGCTGCGGCCAACATCATAATCATAACTTCAGTGTCTGATGTTGAGGAAAGACCAACACCTTCTACAAGTAGTTTTTTTCTTAAAGTTTTAGCGTTAACTAAGTTGCCATTATGTGCCAGTGCTATCGGACCATGCTGAGTAAGAATATAGAAAGGTTGAATATTTGAAGTAACATTATCACCAGTAGTTGAATAACGCGTGTGTCCTATTGTAGCAAAGCCTTGCAATTTTGCAATGTCTTCTTCAGTGAATATGTTCGCTATAAGCCCCAGTTTTTTGAATACTCTGATGTTTCTACCATTTAACACTGCTATTCCTGCGGCTTCTTGTCCTCGATGTTGCAATGAAAAAAGAGAATAAAAAGCAAGACGAGCTGCATCATCGAAGGAACTATCATTAGAATTCCAAATTCCTACAATTCCACATTCTTCATGTAATCCATTTTCAAATATGTCTTTTGAATTATTATGAAT
>CAJPOH010000225.1 GCA_905372205.1 uncultured Treponema sp. | reverse complement strand
AATTTTATTCGCAATTTATTCCCCCTATTCTTCTCTAATAATTAAGTTTCTTAATAGCATTTTTAAGACGCTCTAAAGCTTTTTCAATAACATGCTTAGGAAGTGCAACATTCATTCGTGCAAAACCTTTTCCTGCTTCAATGCCAAAAACATAGCCCTGTGTTAAAAAAAGATAAGCTTCATTTTTTAAAAAACTTTCCAACCTCTCATCTGAAAAGTTTAGACTAGAAAAATCTATCCATAAAAGATACGTACCCTCAGGATAGTATGTTTTGAGGCTGGGAATGTTTTCTTTTATGTAATTAACTGCAAAATGCAAATTATCTGAAATCACATTTAGTGCTTCATTAAGCCACTCGTCACACATCTTATAAGCTACTTCGTAAGCCTTATAGCTAAGCCCTAAATTGATGTGTTGGGGTATTTTTTCAAGTTCTTCAGAAAACTTCTCTCTATTTTTTTTATTTGGAATAACAGAAATACTCAAACCTAAGCCTGCAAGATTGAATGTTTTTGATAATGATGTACAGGTAATAATACGTTCTTTTAATCTTTCATCAACAGTTTCTAATACAGTGTGAGTATTTTCTTTCATTACTATGTCATGATGAATTTCATCTGCAATAATAAAAATATCATATTTTAAGCATAGCTCAGTCAAACGCTTTAACTCATCTTTTTTCCAAACCCTACCAACAGGATTATGGGGAGAGCAGAAAATCAAAGCTTTTGCTTTTTCACGCTTAAATATTTCTTCTAATTTTTCAAAATCAATTGTATAATAAGCATTCTCATTAAGAAGATTGCATTCCAACAGTGTTCTTTCTGTTCTATTAACAGCAAAATAAAAAGGTCCATAAACAGGTGGCATAATAACCACACCATCACCTTTTTTTGTGAAAGTTTTTATTGCAGTAAAAAGAGATGTTACAACCCCAGACGTGCAAACAAGAGATAAAGGAGACACTTCATAACAATGTCTTCTTTTCATCCAAGCTACAAATGCTTGAATAAAATCTTCATTCATATAGGAATATCCCAATATTGTGTTATCCACATAATCTTTTATTGCATCTACAACTTCAGGTGGATTCTTGAATTCCATATCTGCTGTAGAAAACGGAATGATATCCTTAGGAACATTAGAATTATAATCTAACATATTCTTCCACTTCGATGAAGTTCTTTTTCTGTCAATTAATGTTTCAAAATCATATTTCATAAGCCCTCCGTTATTCTCCATGTTCTAATTGTGGCACATAAGCTGTATATGTTGGAATAAAGTCAATGTGAATTGTACCTGTAGGACCATTTCTTTGTTTTGCTATAATCAATTCTGTATCTATAGGTTGGTCTGAAGCCTCTTTTGTTTCTTTTCGAGGGCGATGCAAAAACATAACAACATCAGCATCTTGCTCAAGAGAACCTGACTCTCTAATACTAGAAAGAACAGGACGTTTTTCTTCAGCATCTCGAATCAACTGAGAAAGAGCCACAATAGGAATGCCTAATTCTCTAGCCAAAGCTTTTAATGAACGTGATATCTCAGCTATTTGTTCATGTCTTGGTGTGAGATAATTTTCACTATTTATAAGTCCTATATAATCAATAAAGATTATTTTAACTCCACATTGCGTACATAACTGTCTCGCCATTGCTCTCAAATCTAAAAGCTTCATATTTGGCATTTCCACCATATACATGGGAGACTCATATATTTGCCCACAAACATTTGTAATCTTTTTTAGCTCTTTAAGTGTTAATTTAGCTGATCTCAATTTTGCAGAATCCAATTTCGCTTCCAATGAAAGAAGACGTTGCACAAGTTGCATTTCAGACATTTCAAGTGAAAAGAATGCAGTAGGAACTTTATCTCTAATTGCAATATTTGCAGCCATTGACATTGCAAAGGCAGTTTTTCCTATAGAAGGACGAGCACCTACAATAATAAATTCTGAAGGTTGAAAACCAAAAGTCATAGAGTCCAAAGCTGGAAAACCCGATGCAATACCTGTTATATCAACCTTTCTACTATGTAATTGTTGCAAATGCTCCAAAAATGGTTGAAGAACATCGGCAATTTTCTTAAAACTTGCAGAAACACCTGCATCTGTTAGTTCAAATATCTTTTTTTGAGCTTCCTCTAATAAGTCTCTACTCCCTATAGAATTATTATAAACATCAGATAAAATCTTATGAGATGCTTTAATTAAACTACGTCTTATAGATGCATCAAGGACTATTCTTGCATAATACTCAACATTTGCTGTGGAAGGAACTGTGTCAGTGAGGGTCGCAATATAAGCAACACCTCCCACATTTTCAAGCAAATTAGCACTTTCAAGCTTATTTTTTAACACTAAGATATCTGGATTTTCACCTGACGTATATAGCTCAAGCAAGATTCTATAAATATTTTGATGTGCTATTTTATAAAAATCTTCTGCCTTTAATATTGTGGAAACAATTCCAATACTAGAATGATCTAAAAGCATAGCTCCAAGCGTTGCTTTTTCTGCTTCTATATCTTGTGGAGGTAGCTTATTTCTTGCCAATACATTGTCGTTCAGGGAAAAATCGCTCATAAAATGTCTCCTCAAAGATAGTTCAACGCAACTTTTTCTTTCAGTTTTTCTTCAACAAGAGGAGGTACCATAGAAGATAAGTCTCCCCCAAGTGAAGCCAACTCTCTTATAGAACTAGAACGCAGAACAAAATAACTAGGATCTGGTGGTAAAAATAGTGTTTCTATCTCCTTATTCAAGCCCCTATTAAGAAGAGCCAAATCAAATTCATAAGAAAAATCTGAAACATTTCTCACTCCTCGCACTAAAACTTTTATGTTATGGAGCTTAGCATATTCTACAATCAAAGAATCCCAAGTAGAAACAGAAACATTTGAATATTCTTCAACAAGTTTCCTAAGCATATCCAACCTTTCTTCAACAGTAAAAAGATAAGACTTTCTCTTGTTGACAGCGAGAAGAACATGCAACTCTGTAAATATCTTGCTAGAACGTAAAATTACATCAAGATGACCATAAGTGGGTGGGTCAAACGACCCCGCAAACAAAGCCTTAACCATAAGAAATTTTGAGTTTATCTTATAAAAATATTCATGGTCAAGAGGATTACCCCCAACTTTACAATTTATCTTTCCCTAAATACTATACGACCACGTGTGAGATCATAAGGAGATAGATCAACCTTCACT
>CAJPOH010000224.1 GCA_905372205.1 uncultured Treponema sp. | reverse complement strand
CGCCTATGTGTTATAATTAGATATAAATTGAATAAAAAAGAAGCAGATGAAAAGAAAAAGAGTATTATAGCTAAAGCTACTAAAATACGTAAGATAAGAATCTGATTTGAATCCAAAAAATTATTATAGTTGCCCACAATATATAGTGAAAAAAGAAATATAAGACTAAAAAAAAGAAGGAGCGAGGTGCTACTTAAAAAGATAAAAATTAATGATCTATTTCTCATCTTCTTTTTTTAGTCTTTCTTTTAAGGGAAATACTTTTTAAGTTATTATTCCCCATTTCTTTTTTGGATACTTTTTTAACATAGCAACGCCATTTCTCGTATCATTAAATAAAAAGCCACCATCCCAATACTCAAGTGCTGCAAAAAGTGCGTTTCCACCATCATTATCATCACTCTCACTAGTTCTAAAAGAAACATAGTCAGCAATGTGTTCAAAATCTTGTTTATACAAATATTCCAATCTTTTTTTATTAAACTCATTCCATTTTTCAATATCTTGAAACCCTTCACCTTCATCTTCTACAATCAAGTGAGCATAAGTTAGGCTAAAACTATACCAAACCTTTACTTTTTTGTTTATATCACACCTATTACCATGCTTTACAGCATTTTTGATAACTTCACTTATTTGTTGTTCCAAGAGGTTAACTCCTTTTATTTCTAAAGGAGCAGACTGTACAATTAACAATGTAAAATAACGTATTTGTCTGAAATCCGAAGGGAACTCTTTGTATAACATATCTGTTTTGTCAAACAATGGATCACGTCCATCAATACGTAGTTCTTTAATAATTTCCATAGAGATCACCCGTTTTAATAAATAAGAAACACCACTCAATCACAAACACAATACTGTAGAAGAGGATACTTACAGATTGCAAAGATGGTGATAAATAATCAAATTAACTAGCGTTCAAGTTTTTGAATCGCTTCTTCTAAGCTATTAGTCATTGGGAAAAAACCAACTAGTTTAGTGAGTTCTACAACTTTTTTTACAGAGCCATGTATATTTGTGATAAAAAGCTTAGAACCAGCCTTTTTGATTATAGAGCATATATATATCAAAGCTCCAATACCAGAAGAATCAATATAGTTAACTTCTTCTAGGTTAATAATCATACTGGCAATTTTCTTTTCTATCATTTTTACAACAAGATCTTTTAACTTGTATGAATTGTATAGATCCATTTCACCAGTTACATCAACAATATAAATATCCTTGCTTTTTCTAATCTTTAATTCCATAGTTGCCAAAATCTCCTCATGTCATTATTTGGCTTTTATTACCAACAATGTCTGGTCATCATGTAACGAAGTGCCACTTGCAAACTCATCAATTAAGTTACAGCATTTACAGACAATATTGTTTGCAGTACTTGAGCTTTCTTGAGCTATAACCTTTGCAAGAGAGTTTATGTCAAAGCATTCACCATTTTTATCCAACATATTCCAAATTCCATCAGTATATAGTGAAATAATATCACCTTTTGCAAGCTTAAACTGCAAACTCTTATATTTAGAATTTATGTCAACACCAATAGGGTCTGTTTTATGATGAAAAACTTCCACCTCTCCCTTCTCGGCTTTATATAATATCATCGACTGATTTCCTGTAGCAATAAACTCAACCATCGCAGTTTCTGGATAATAACACAAAATTGAGATTGTTGCAAAGTGATCTATACCCACTTTATCAGTAATTCCTTTATTTAACCAGTCTACTATAGAATCCAGTTTTTCATTTGTGTTAGTGATAAGATATAAAATAGCTCTTATCATAATCATTACAATGGAAGACTGAATACCTTTTCCTGCAACATCTACAGTTACAGCAAAAATACGATCTTTATGGGATTGAATTACATCATAATAATCGCTACAAACACCGTGTTCTTTTCTAAAATAAACATCTATATCAAGGGAAGGAACAGTTTTTAATTTTTTAGGAAGAATCATTTGCCTTAATTCTTGAGCCATGTCGGCAGTATTATTCAACAACCTTGCTTCATCATACTCCCTTTGAATTATAGCTAAACTGAGGATCGCAGAAATATAGCCGGATAAGTTTGTGATATTTCTAAACTCATCTTCCGTAAAGCCTTCTTTTCCTGCATTGCGAGAAATCGCAAACACACCAGAAACACTGTCATTTGTGAATAGTGGCAAGACAATAATAGAACCTATTTTAAGAAAATCTTCTTCACCATTTTGATATACCACTCCATCGTCAATATAAGAATCTATATAGTATGGAGAAGCATCTTTTGCAACCTTGCCAAAAACTGTTTCACCTATATTGCACTCAAAATATTTAAAATTAGTTTTTACTACATCTTCTTTGTGTGGCACATCTTTAGGCAATTTATAAGGAGGTGGAAATTGTCCAGCATAAGCTTTACACACTAGGTTGTCATCAAAATCATCTGCAGTAAAGAAGACAGCACCGTCAGCCTGAAAAAGTTCTAGCATCATTTTAAACATAAATGGAAGAAACTCTAATTCAAAACTTCTTTCTTTTGCAAATACACGCACTACTTTCTTAAACCACTCTTGAGGCACTTGAAATAACTTTTCCATAACCTCAAGTTGAAAATTAGGTCTTTCGTTTAGTTTTTTTATCTCTGCCATAAGTTCTGTTTCTCTAGCCACATTTGAAGTGTGTTCTATAGAAAAAGAAGAAGCACCATAAATTAGACATACAACCATGGAAACTATAAAGATAATAAGCCCAGCAAAAAGAAAGAAAGGACGTGGAAAAAAAACGAATACTACAGAAACAATACTGAGTAGTAGTATTGAAACTAAAACCCCAAGCATCATCTTGGCGTAATATGTCTCATACCTAACCTTCTTTGCTGTAACTAGTAGCATTACAACAGAAATGAGAGAAAACATTAAAAATGCAATATAAAAGGCAGTATCCACAAAACTCACAAAAAGCCCCTCTAAGCCTAACGTTAATACTAACACTTAGTATTAAAAAAATCAACATAGTTTGCGGTAGTCTATTTTTAGTATTCAAAATTCTTTGTAGCAGTTATCTTGATGAGGACATGCCTTGCAACCCACGCTATATTGCAATGCAATTCTATACAGAACACGGACGCAATATAGCGAGGTTTGCACCTCGTTGCTGTACAGCAACGCCTCGCGATATAGCGGGGGTTGCACACCCAATGCTGTACAGAATGGGGGCAGTACATTAGCTAATGTACTGTTT
>CAJPOH010000223.1 GCA_905372205.1 uncultured Treponema sp. | reverse complement strand
TCCTAGTATTAAAGTTAAGTATCTCCAAATAGGCAAAACATTTTACCAAAAGTGCCTAACCTTTAGTTTCCTAGTATAAAATCACCTTTATGAGCTTTTAGCCATCTAGCATAGTTTTGTGATAAGGAGATCATAAGCCTGTTTTCAGGTTGCAAAGAAGAATCAATACTCAAAGCTTTTTCTATAGCTTCATCAAAGCCTGCACTATCTTGTTTAGGAATGCAAAAAGAAGAGGCATAAGTCACGTAGATAGAAGCACTTTTTCCCATTGAAAGTTCTAGTGCCTTACTGTAGGCTTTCTTTGCTTTCTCTTCTCCACCACCCAAACTTTCAGGTGCACCTGCATAGAACTTTGCCAGAACTTCCCAAGCGGCTCCGTTATTAAAAGCTTCGTTCATCTCACATACTTTTTCAAGCATTGCCTTTCCACCATATACTAGATGGTTAGTTTCTGTGTTCAATGGTTCAAGTGCAAAAATTGCAAGAGACGCAACGCCTGCCCAATAAAGTGCTTCAATTTCTTCAATAGTACATTTTTCAAGCATTTCACTAATTGCCTTTTCATCAGCACCGCTTAACACTTTTTTAATACCAGCTACTGATAATTCCAAGGAGTTAAGGAGTAAATCATGACCTTTCAGATAGAGCTTTCTAGCTCGTATAAAGCCATCATTCTTTTTGTCATATTCAGTGTCAGGTAAAAAAGTTGCAGGAGTTTCCACAAAAGCATTTGCGTACATAACATAGAATTCTCCTGTCATCATAGTAAGGCCTTTATGTGTTTTGTCTTGCAACATCATCATTTCATATGTTTTTATAACGACAGGAAAAACAGAACCTACTAGTTCCACATCTTCTTCACCCAAAAAAGCAAGCATGGGGTTGGGTACTTCAACTCCTTGCTCTCTAAGTTTTTGGATTCGCAAGGCTTCTTTTTCTTTTTGTTGATATGATGGAGCTAGGTTATTTGCAATGCTATTGAATGCTATCTTTCTTATAGAACAAGAGGAAATAACAAAAACAAAAGCAAATGACAAAAAAACACTCTTCCTTTTCATTCTTTACTCCTTTTTTTTCTCATGAATAAAAGCTTCGTAAGCTGCAATTGTTGCAGATAAGCTAATTTCATGCACTTTCCCTTCAAGATTTTGCCCCTCCATTATATACAGAGATTGCAATATCCCTTCCAATTCTTCTATAGAACACGAAGCTTGGCTTTTAAACCTCCGTGTCAATAATCTAAATTCATCTTCAAAAACTTCAGTGAATTTATCTTGTTCCCACGAATCCAATTCAGACATTTATTTCACTTTTCTATATGTTTTATCATGATCATAAAGACCACTTCGTTGTTCTCCTCTAAGTGGTGGAATGATTAAAATTATTCCTGGTTCAATCAAATCAGGGTTAGATGGGTCTGATAATTTATCCTTATTTGCTTCATATAGTTTTTTCCACAAAAATCCATCACCGTAAACTCCATCCAATTCTGCAATAGTCCAAAGACAATCACGTTCTCCTCTCCATGTTCTCACTTTGTATGTTGAAGGTAATCCTGCAAGACTGCTTTCATCTCCTTCAACACCTGACAAAGCACTAAGAACCTTTTTTGCACAGGCAGTTGCCACGTCATAGTCTTCATTATTAAAGGCCACACCACCTGCTTTTAACGCTTCTGTTGCTTCGTTAAAAAGCTCAGGATATTTAGTTTCAGCCTTGTTATTTTTTGCCCATTCATAACGTGTTCTAGCCTTGTTCATAATCTGTTCTGCTTCTATTCTAGCTAACATTTTCTGAATAAACTCTGCAGAAAGAAGGGCATATTCTTCTGCAAGACGTGAATACTCTATAGAAGCTTCATAATCTCCTTCGTCTAAAGCTTTGGAACTTAGTTGAGTGTAGGCAAGAGATTTTCTTTGATATTCATTATCTTCATAAGAGAGTGCAAAAAGACTCATAAATATAGGTAAGTATAAAATGCTTATTAGAATTTTTTTCATTGCTATCTCCTAATTTTGTTCGCTTTCATTATCTTCATGGCTTGCATCATCATCTTTAATTTCATCAATATCTTCCTTTTTTGTATCTTTGTTTTCTAAGCTAGAAGAATCAACTTCAGCGAATCCTTCTGTTCCTTCTTCCAATGGAGAGATTTTGTCTGCTTCGCTAGCCAATGATGATGATGCTTTTAATTTTTCCTTTGCACGCTCAAGAGCGAGCACTGCTTCTTTGCGTTTTTCTTCTACTGTTTTATATGTTTCATTAAAGGTGTTTCCAGAATCTATGTAAGATTTATAGGCTTCCTTATAATGTTTATCTGTCATGTAAACATTACCTGTGTTGTATAATCCAACTGCTTCATTATAATTTTTTGCCATACTACGAGATGCTTTTATACTATCGCATTTTTCTTTTGCTTCTTTTGCCATCTTTTTTGCAGAACGTGCAAGTTCAAGATAGCCTTTGTCATATAAGGATTTATAAAGAGATAAAGCACTTTCAGAATCTGAAAGTGAAGAAAAATCTTCAGCATTGTATTTTTCTATAGCCCTTGCGTATAACAGGTTAGCATCATCATATTTTTTTAGATCATAATCCTGAAATTTATTTTCATCTATTTCTTTCTTGTATTCGAGACACTTTGCAAGATTACTGAGTGTTTGATACATGTTTTTAGCTTCTTCAAATTTCCTCGTTCCATCCTTTTTATTAGAGGCTTCCTTTGCAAGACGCAACTTTTCATCCGCTTTTTCAAAAAGTGTAGAAAAGCTCTTATCTGCACCATTTTCTATTGCTTCCTTTCTAGCTTTCTCTGCTTCTCTTGCAATATCATTTATGAGTTCGTCTTCCTTGTTATCAGATTTTTTAACTACACTAGATGACTCATCATTAGGCTCGACAACCTTGGGGGTTGTTTTACAAGCAATAAGTAAAATTGAAAATATAATTAGCAAAAATAAAATGTGTTTATATTTCATCACTTTCACCGCCTTGAATTAATTAGAAGTGCATATCTTTTCAGTGAAAATATGACACGTAGCATACAATAGTACACTCTTTTCTTTTTTTGTGCAACCATTGAATTTTGCTAGTGGGTATCTTAGAGAAAATCAACTGACATTTTAATCAAACTTTCAACACAATTCGGTTACTTGACTTTTTTAATTATGTTTGATACACTCACTCACACGTTAGGGGGCGTAGCGAAGCTGGTTTATCGCGCTGGCCTGTCACGCCGGAGATCGCGGG
>CAJPOH010000222.1 GCA_905372205.1 uncultured Treponema sp. | reverse complement strand
GCTTGGGGCTGAATATCTATAAAATAATCAAGATCATAAAGATGTTGAAGTATTTCAAGATATATTTCATCAGAAAATTTCTGTCCTTTATACTTTGAAAAAATCCCTGACAAATCTGAGGCTTGAACTGCTCTTAAGCCTTTAAATTTAAAGCTAACAATTTCTTTATCCTTATACCAATCTTCTTGAACTTGAGCAAAAAGAAAAAGACCAAGCATGCTCATCAAAAATATAAGAATAACATTCTTTTTCAACATCAAAATCCTCTCATAAAACAACCTATTTTTCTGGCTTCCCAAAATGATAACTAATATGAAAACTTCCAAGAGAATGTAAGTTTTGTATCTGAAACAAAAAGCGTATCCGATCTAGTTGGTGATATTGAACTACGCAACAAAAAGAAAGGAGTAGCCATCTCAAGACCCAATTCAGGCATAAACAACAAATTTCCATAAACTGGCTTTCTTGTAATATTACCTCTTGCTAAAAGAGGGTCATAATAGCTCAAGTGCAATAATGCGTCGGCATATATTTGAGAGCCAAAATACTTACCGATGTAAACACTAGTATTGTCAAAATAGTTACCTATGGTTAAAGGTGTGTCAGTGTTAGCTCTGAAGAGGTTTCCAAAAATTGCATTTTGAATTAATAGAGTCCGCATAGAAAAAGCATCAACGTGCAAGAGGTCTCTAATCTTACTTTCTGTCTTCTTAAAGACACCAATTTGTGCAA
Source organism: uncultured Treponema sp. (assembly GCA_905372205.1). Classification (GTDB taxonomy): domain Bacteria; phylum Spirochaetota; class Spirochaetia; order Treponematales; family Treponemataceae; genus Treponema_B. The sequence continues at coordinate 2,549 of CAJPOH010000222.1, read as the reverse complement.
CCAAATCTGTTGCAGTAGTAAGAGCTGTTTGCAAAAAATTATCTCTCGAAACATTTCCTATAAATACTTGCCCCAGCATTTGCATTATGGCAGTTTCAGATCGTGGGGGATAAGTTTCTAGTTTCGGAGTAAAGTTTTCGAGATTTTGATCTTTAGCAGTAAGAATAATCTTAATAGGCTCTCCACCTTCGTCCTTATCTCTAATTTCTGCACGAAGAGACACCAAAGGTTCAAAACCTAAGGGAGTTGCAACAAAGTTTATACTCCCCTCTCTTATATAAAAATTGCGTTTTATATAAAAAATCTCCCCACCACGTATATTTGAAGCTCCCTTAATATCAAAATATCCAATCGAAGAATCCACAGAAAGTTGAATAGGTTCTTCTGAGGGAACTAATGCTCGCAATATTGGAATGTCATTATTTGGCCATCTATATTCTGCTTTTTTGCCTAAATATACATCAAGGTTCATTCTAAATGAAGTGTTCCCTTTTGCACCTTGTCCAATCTTGTGTAAGTCATTAAAAGGTATCGAAAAAAAGCCATTATCAAAAGTAGCCTTGCCAGCTAAATAAACCTCTCCGGGACTAATAGTAATTGTCAAATCACAACCTGCATATCCATCGCTATGGTAGGCAAGATTTTTTGTTTTCATAAGCCCCATACTATTTTTTAATGTGCCACATTTTATTACAGTGTCACTGGGTATCCAGCCTGAAAACTCTGAAGTTACGCTTGCGTACAGCTTTGCACTAGGTCCTTTAACTATTGTATAAGGAACAGTAAGTGTTGTTGCATTGAGATTGACATCAATATCTACAGGCCCATAAGTTTCTGGAGCATATAATGGAGAAGTAGCCTTTGTTCCAATACATTTTAGTGAAGAATAAAATTCAGGTTCTTTTTTTGTTCCTAATATCTTTATGTCTCCAACAAGAGTGCCACCTTCAAAGGTAACAGTATCTATGAGTGGAGTTAAATTCCAAATAAGTGGAAGATCCACATTTAATGCTAAACAATTTAAGTCAATTTTTTCATTTGTGATTTTTCCGTCAATATTACACCTTATTGGCAGTTTTTCGTCCACGTGCAAAGAAACTGTTCCATCATCAAGATAAACTCCATACACCTCATCATTGTTTCCTAGTGAAAGAGCTAAAACACCAGGTTCTTTCACTAATACAGCATTGAGATTATCTGCCATAAGTTTTTTTCCATACTCTATGTCTGCAAACAAACATTCTATTGTGAAATTTGAAAAAAGACGTGGAAACGTTGCAAAAATGTTTTCTTTACCATATTCAGTTTTGTTTCCACCAGAATACGAAACCGTAAGTCCTGTTTTTATCTTGTTGATTCCTAGCTTTCCGTCATAATCTAAAACTAAATTACCAGTAGCGTCAAAAGGAAGAAGTTTTGCTTCTATATCTCTTACTTTATGATTACCCCATTCAATATCACAAGTTTCAATTCTAATAGTGGAGTCATCAGCAGAAAAAGAACCTTTAACTAAGAGGTCTTGTCCTCCTTTAGCCAAATTGAAAGAATATAAATCTAGCTTTACAAAAAAATCATCGAGAGAACCTAAAAAATTAAATTCAGCACTGGTAGTGTTTCTAATATTTTGATTTCGGAAAAATCGCATAAGAGCAATATCTTTTGCAACAACTGTACCATCAAAATAAAATTTATCTCCAATTATAAAATTTGAATCAATAGAAAAAAGCTCTTTTGATGTTTCATTTTTCAAAACCAACTTTGCAAGGCTTTTCGTTTCATTTTTATTTGAATAATCAAAGTTAATATCCAGAAAACCTAAAAGTGGTAGTTCATTGGAAATTAGACGCATTTCATTAAAAAATATTCTTTTGTTGTTGCCTCCACCTCGCATTTCAAAATCGAACATATCGTAGTGAGAAGAAAGTTCATGCACTCTATTTAATTTTAAAAGATTACATTCAAACTTCCAGTCATTTAAGCTTGCCACTTCAAAAGATGAATCCACACTAAAAACAGAATCGATAAGTGGAATCGGAAGTTCATTTACGACTACAGCACCTGTCAAAACCCCATCTTTTAAAAACATATTCATTGTGATTCCATAATCACCGTATATAGATAGAGCATTGTCAACATAAATAGCAGAAATGTTATAAGCAATTGAGTTAATAGAAAAAAAAGCATCAAAAGCAGCACTTTCTTTTTCAAAATACGCCTGTGTTCGCCCTGTTATATCCACATTTCCTGCAAGAAAGTTTATTTTTTCGAGAAAAACAGATGAGTTATTACCATTCACTTGGAACGTTGCAAAAAATAAATCTGAAGCAATAGAAGCAAAAATGACTTGAACAAAATTATATGAATAATTTTTAAAGTCAGTAGAAATATATGCTTCTGTAGTTATTTGCGTGTTTTCAATTACATCAGTAACCACCTTGGGTAATTTATTAGCTTGAGGAATTACATTTTTAGCTATTCCAAGAATTGCGCCTGCCTTAACGGAGTCGAGCGTCGTATGAAATTCCAAAAACTTATTTTGTGCCAATAAA
>CAJPOH010000221.1 GCA_905372205.1 uncultured Treponema sp. | reverse complement strand
CATAACAATTCCTTAGAATGAGAATTTGTCTTAAGACAAATTCTCACAATGTACTACCCCCATTATGTACAGCATTGGGGGTGCAAACCCCGCTATATTGCGACCGTGTTCTGTACAGAATTGCATCGCAGTGCATGGGTGTTTTGCAAGGAGATTCTGAGTATCTTAATGAAATCAATATAAACTTTCATCATTATCCTAAAAACACTGTCCTCCTTTATTCTACAAAATAAATGTCTATAACAAAGCCGAATCTTTCTATATAATACCCTCTCTTTCAATTAACATATTTAAGGAAAACAAATGTCTTTTTTATTAGATGCATTGAATAATAAGCAAAAAGAAGCTGTAAGCAAGATAGAAGGTCCTCTTCTTATAATTGCAGGAGCAGGCTCAGGAAAAACTAAAGTTATTACTCATAGAATCGCTTATATGTTGGAAAAAGGTGTGCTACAAAGCAATATTTTAGCTCTCACATTTACCAATAAAGCGGCAAAAGAAATGAATGAACGCATCTCAAAGTTGCTAGGACGAAAGTGTCCTAATTTAACTATAAGCACATTCCATGCTTTTGGTGTGAAAGTTTTAAGAGAACATATTGAACTTTTAGGCTGGAGAGAAAACTTTAGCATTTATGATGAAACAGACAAAAATGACTTAATAAAAGAATGTGCAAAAGAAATAAAAATGAGCGATGATGCTATCGATGTTTATAAAATTGCTAATATCTTTTCAAATATTAAAATGGGAAGGCGTGGGTTTCGAGAAGACGAAGAAATTTACGAAGAACTTTATAAAGAATATCAAGAAAGATTAAAACTATTTAATGCAGTAGATTTTGACGATCTCATCATGCTTCCTATTGAACTATTATCTAGCCATAAGGAAGTTTTGCAAGCATACAAAGCAAGATATAAATATATAATGGTTGATGAATTTCAAGATACTAGTATGCAACAATATAATTTTATTCACTTAATTGCAGAGAAAAACATCTGTGTTGTGGGTGATGATGATCAATCTATATATTCATGGCGTGGTGCAAACTATGAAAACATAAAAAGATTTGAAAAAGATTATCCTGATCTACTCGAAATTAAACTTGAACAAAATTATCGTTCCACAGGCACAATCTTAGCTGCTGCCAATGGAATTATCTCACACAATATCAATAGAAAAGAAAAAGCACTTTGGTCAGCTAAGGGGTCTGGTTTACCAATAGAGTTTTATATGCCCGAAACAGAGATAGACGAAGCTGATTTTATTGCTGAAATGATTGAATCCTACAAAAAAGATGAAGACTTAAAATATTCAGATTTTGGTATTTTACTACGGACAAATAGCTTAACTCGAAATATAGAAGAATCTCTTTTACAGACAAACATTCCATACAAGGTAACGGGTGGAACCAGTTTTTTTCAACGTAAAGAGATAAAAGATATCATTAGTTATTTGCGTGTTGCAACAAATCCTGATGACGATGTCAATCTTCTTCGCATAATAAACACTCCGCCTCGTGGAATTGGAAAAACAACTATCAAGGCTGTTTCTGATGTTGCAACAGAAAAGAAGTGTTCAGTGTGGAAGGCGATAGACTTTCTAATTACGCATGATACTTCATTAAAAGGGCGAAGTGTGGAAGATTTAGAGGCTTTTGTTTCTATCATAAATACATATAGAACAAAGCTACTGCAAAGAAAGAATATAACAGCAAAAGTGAATGCTTTAATAGAAGAAATTGAATATCTTCCATATTTAGAAAAAGAGTTTCAGAAAAACGAAAAACTAGCTAAGTTTAAAGCACACAATATTGAATCTTTTTTACAAAGTATCGAAAGATGGGAGTTAAACCCATATAATGAAAAAACTTCCATTTATGATTATCTTAATAGGATTACCCTTTTGACTAAAGATGATGATGAAGAAGGTGGAGAGGTAGCTTTAATGACAATTCACTCTGCTAAGGGTTTGGAATTCCCTGTAGTCTTTATTGCAGGAGTTGAAGAAGGGCTATTACCACATGAAAGAAGCATAGAAGAAGGAGAAGAAAATATTGAAGAAGAAAGGCGACTTTTTTATGTTGCAGTAACAAGAGCAAGGCAAAAATTATTCATCACTAGTTGCAAAACAAGAAGAAAAGCTCAAGGACTGAAAGAATGCAAACCTTCTCCATTTATTGAAGAAATCCCAAAGGAATTAATTAACTACTATGTTGTAGACAAAGAAAAGGAAGAAATGAGAATAAAAGATTTGTTTGAACAATGCAAAAAGAAATTTGGAAAGAAAGTTGAAGAATTATGATAGATGACGGAGAATTATTTATGAAAGAAAATGATTTTACTAATTTATTTGAAATAATTAAGTATCTTAGAAAAAATAATGCTTGGGATATAGAACAAAGTCCTACCAGTATGAAGCGATATCTTTTAGAAGAAACTTATGAAGCAATAGACGCAATAGAAGAAAAAAATACAGAGCATATCAAAGAAGAACTAGGAGATGTGTTATTAGTTTTATTGATGATTTCTTATATGTATGAAGAAGATGGGAGTTTTTCGCTTTTAGATGTGATAACATCATGTATAGAAAAGCTAAAAAAGAGACTTCCACATATATTTGAAAAAGAAAATAAAAAACTTGCCTCTAGTGAAGTGTTATCTCAATGGAAAAAGATAAAAGAAGAATCTTGCAAAGAGATATCAAAAGAAGATAAATCTATTCTTGCAAATATTACTAACCTTCATCCATTATTAAAGACTGTTGCTTTGAAAAACAAAGTTGCAAAAGTTGGCTTTGACTGGGACTCAATTGAAGGAGTAATGGAAAAACTAGATGAAGAAGTTCAAGAAATTAAAGATGCTATAGCAAAAAATGATAGGGACAACATAGAAGAAGAAATAGGAGATACTCTTTTTGTGTTAGTGAATGTTGCAGATAAGCTTAACATCAATGCAGAGCTTTCTCTCCATCATGCAAATAAAAAATTTGAAAAGCGTTTTAGATATGTAGAAAAAAGAATGAAAGAAGAAAGAATCCCTTTAAGCAAGGAAAATCTTGATAAAATGGAAGAGTTTTGGCAAGAGATAAAGAAATTGGAAAAGCAAAAACACTAGCGATATTTCCATATTTCTTTATTCCCCACATCCCTGATTCCCAACTAATTTGAATGCCGTCACAGTGCATGAGTTGTATTTGTTATATCTTCATCTTGTAAATTTTTAACTTATCTTCTCCACCACCCACTTGCCAAGCGTGCGTTTGTTTCGGCTAATGGTAGCTCCAA
>CAJPOH010000220.1 GCA_905372205.1 uncultured Treponema sp. | reverse complement strand
CACCAGCTCCTTCAAAGAAGAAATATTTTATCTTAGTTTTCCCAGCATCGCTATTTCCTTGTATAGTTATATTATCTAAAGTAGTATTGAGAGCCAGCTTATTACAGCTAAATTCTCCATCGTTTTCTATTCGAGAAGATAATTTAATTTCTTTGAGCTTTTCTATCTTTGCAGATGCAATATTTTTAATGAATGCAACATTATTCAATTTTGCAATTGCTGCGGCAGACAGAGATGTTATTGTTCCTTCATTTTCTATTTTTTCGACATCTTCAACAATTCCACTAACATCAAAAGTTGCACCACTATTGTTTTTTAGTCTTTTAATTTTCACTTTAGATGAGTCAGGGATTGTCATTATGCCATCATTTTCCAATATTTCAATTTCAGCATCTTCTGACAATGCGTTGGTAATTTCTGCTTTTGCACCACTATTGATGATAAGCTCTTTCACTTTTTTTAGTTTTACATCTTGTGGAGTATTACCATTAAGAATGGTTTTCCCTGCACTCTGCACTAATTTAACAGCAAGTAAATCATGCTTTACCCTTATATCTCCACTTATTGCTTGCCAATCGATAGAGTTGGCTAATATATTATATTCTGCGGTAATATCACCAAAAGACTTCCATTTTGTTCCCGAAACAGAGATATCGTGAGCTCTTAGACTAGCCTTTGTTGTAAGCATTGCTGTAGTACTTATAAACGAAGTTGTTACTATCACATCATTTTCAAATACAAAAGTGTTATTTGCAGGTGTGTTGGTAATTTCAATTTTGTTTGCTGTTACCTCTCCCTTAACAACTACATTTTTGCACTTAAAAATGATGTCTCTAGCAGGGCTAGATATTTTTTCTGCTTTAAGGCTTCCCGTGCCTTCAAACGTTACATTTTGCAAAATACTCACATCGCCTTTGTATGTTTGGTTCTCTGCAACAATACTGATAGCTTGATCTATAGTTGTAACTTTATTTACCGTTAGACTATCTGCATTTATGGTACGAGATAACATTAAGTTTTCATAAGGTCCTACGTAAATATTTGCATTAGCACCACCATAATACGAAACAGTGCATCCTTCTCTTAATGTAATTTTATTAGCTTCGAACCACGTTCTTTGGACGTTAGTGCCAGAAAGAGAGAGTTTTCCACTATTGTCTATTATGGATTGAACATTGCCCACACCAACTATTTGATGTATACCTAAATCAACAGAAGCGTTAGTCTGAATTGTAACAGATTTTGCATTCACATCAGTAGTAAGAACAGGATAATGAGTATTACCGTTTGGAATTATCACATCAGCTTCTGCATGTGGCACACCTCTAGGAATCCAGTTTTCTGATTTTTTCCAATCTTTCTCAAATGAAGGTAGACCACCTTTCCACGTTAATGGGTTATAAAGACTTCGATTAAATATCCAATTTTCAGGTTTGCTCAGCTGTATGTCAGCAAGAGAACCTTCAGGCTTACTTCGTATTGTTTTATATGTTCCATTTTCTATTGGTATGTTAGTTCTTACAGCTAAAAAGTCGCCCTCTCCTGTTAAAGAAGCACTCACAGAAATAGCACCTTCTCCTTCCACATTCAAAAGGTTCGCGTTGCTAGTGCCACTGAGTTTTAACTCAGCGACAACAGCAATTTTATTTTTAATTTGAAACGTTTTGCCACCAGCCAGTTCAAAAGAAAGGCTGGCAATGCTTGTGTGATTTGCTACACTATTCCCTTCAATCTTTATAGCATTTCCAGTTGGCAATAACTTTAGTTTGGAGATATTCACTATGCCCGCATTGTTTATATGGCTAGTCAATGTAAGCGTTGTTGTGTTAGAGGTAAGCGTTGCATTGGCACTGTTATCAAGCTCGGTAATTGTTAAATTTGTGTTTACTGAGATGGCAAATATTCCCAAATTGTTTAACTTTTCTATTGTTTGAGCTGTAGGATTGAGGCTCAGTAACGTAGAAATAGAGGTTTGTGCTATTTCAAGCTCTTTAATTTTTTTCGCTTTTATGCTTTGTGTGCCCACACCATTTGCTATAACCTTGCCTGCCACCTGTTCTAACTGAGAAGCCAGAAGGTTTTTCTTAAATGAAATGTTTCCCGAATTAGCTTTCCATGCAGTAGCATTATCTGAAGTGACACTTTCTTCAACTGTTATATGATTAGTAGATTTCCATTCATTGCAAGGTAAGCTTATATAGATATTCTTTGCTTTCACTAATCCTCTTGTTTCTATTTTCTCACTCTTACCTTCAAAGTTATCAGTTAGCTCAATTTCTTTTTCTGACACAAATGATTTACCAGCCACATCCAGCTTATTGGCTTTTATTTTCTTTTTTGCATTAACAATGCCTTTTGCTATTGTGATATTATTATTAGGTACAGCAACTAGCACACCTTCAAAATTGATAGTTCCATTATCGCTATTAGTTTTAAAAGTTACGTTACCGAAAGCTTTTATGCCATCCTTATATTGTTGCTTTTCAGATGTAATTGTAATAGGATTTTTTATTATTGTGTTTTTCTCAACAATAAGCTCATTGGCACCTATATCTCTAAATAGTGTTAAATTTTTATATGGACCTTTCCATATTTCATCAGTAGAACCTGCATTGTATGTAACTGTTGATTTTTCATTTAATTCAATTTTATCGCTTTGTTCAAACCATGCTTTTTGTACGTTAGTACCTGTTAATTTCAAATCTCCACTATTTACAATTTTACATCCAGAAGAAGTTGCATCGGTAACAAGAAATCCTACAATGTCTAAAGTTGCACCTTCCTGTATTACTATTGTTTTGGCATTAGAATTTTCAACAAGTTTTGGGTATTTACGTCCTCCTGTAAGTTTTTTGATTATAACAGTGGAATTACCATCAGGTAAAAGACTAGTAGCACTACTATTACGAATCCAATTAGCTGATTGCGACCAATTATCAGAACTCACACTTCCGTCCCAAGTGTATGTAGGAACTTGAGCTTCAACAACAACCAAATGGGTAAAAAAGACTAAAAGAAAAACATGCTTTTTCATACTCTTCATTTTATCGGTTTTTTTTAATAAAATCTATTGACAACTTTTATAAAGATAATGGATAGATAAAAAACTTTGTTGCTCTGGGCAAGTGAAAGTGATAGAATCTGAAGCTATTAAATGATGTGTCCATCAATTTCAATATGTTCTTTAATTTCATACTAAAATCTTTACAATACATTAGAAAACGTTATAACAGTACATTAGGGGATGTGAAAACAGTACATTAGCATAACAATTCCTTAGAATGAGA
>CAJPOH010000219.1 GCA_905372205.1 uncultured Treponema sp. | reverse complement strand
AAATGAGATAGCCACCTTTTGAAGTGGTAGTTATATATGGAGAAGAATAATCATTTGCATCCAATTCTATTTCAGTTTGTTCAAATGTATGCCCCCCATCTTCACTCTTATATATTGCTAGTTTTGTTTTTTCGTTTAGAGATGCAATCAGGATGGAGCCATCATTACCTATAGTACAAGATGTTATAGAAGGGATATTCACAGTGTATGGTATAGCTGGTGTTATTCTTTCGTTTATAAACCACCTACCCGCTGAACACACAGCCAAAGAAACATAGGTTTCCCCTTTGCTATCATTTTCAGGCACTACTTCTTGCCAAACAGCTATAGAAACATTACCCCTATCAGCTGAGTGTAAAAATCTAGTATTTTTAACTGTCATGCGATTAGGGGTTTCCCAATAATACTTATCACAATATATATGGCTACAAAATAGAAATAAAATAATTGATAGGCAAGAGAAAAGTTTTTTTTTCATAACTGAGCATTAATCCTCATTTTTAAATCATGCACCTTTGCAGATTTTCTACCTTCTGGGTCTCGCAGAAGCTCCTCAACTAAAGAAATTGCAGTAATCTTATTTCCCCTTTGCAATGCCAAAACAGCTCTTCTATATTTTTCTTCATTTGCATAAGACAAAACAGCAATTGCAGACCCCCCCATAGCCATTTGAATCCTATCTTTTAATAAAGATGCCCTCTCGTTATTTTGGTTCATTTTAATTGCTTGGTCTAGTTTTTGCAAAGCTAAAGAATATCTACTCTTATCACCAGATTTATATATGACATCTGCTTCATTTGTGAGAGCAATTGACTGATTTACTTCTGTCATATCAGGTGGCAATATTTTAAGACCTAAGTATATTTCAAGTTCATCTTTTAATTTTGCAATACCCGGAAAATTTTTATCCATTAGGTATAAGTTTAGAAGCTCAACATAAGAATCGCGTGGGTTTCTTCTATAATCACTTCTAACTCTATCGATTCTCTTTTTTACCTGAACTTGAAAATTCTCTGGGTCTATCAATTGGTCAATCTTCAAATTAAGTTGCCCAGACTCTTGATTTAATGGATAGACTAACAACACTTGTTTTATATTATTCCTAGCTTCGTTTAATTTTTTTAATGCAACAGCTCTTTGTGTTTTGATAATACTACTAGCTTCGGTATAAAGTTGATTGGCATTATTAAGAAGTTGAATCATTTGAGGATATAATGCTGCAGATTGCGGAATGGTTCTGCCTGTTTTTATGACACTGGCAGTTTGAGTTATGTTGAGCCAATTCTCAATTTCTTCGTTAGTCTCTATATTTGTTGTAGACCAACGGCTTTTAGCTCTAACAAGAAGATTTTCTGCTTCCCCAAAGTTTCCATTAAAATATAATTTTTTAGCATCATCAATAGACTTTCTCACTTCACGAACAACAATCTCATTTTCCTTTTGATTGATTTCTAGCCCAAGTGCTGAAAGACGAGCATCAACCATGCTTCTATACTCTAAGTTATCTTCTAACTTTAAGGCTTCATTACTTTTTTCTTGAGAGCGAGTTATGTTTTCTCTCGCCAGCGTAAAATCTGAAAGCTTAAACATTCTTATAGCTTCGTTATATCTAAAATCAGCTTCACGCTTTGCAAGCTCAATCTTAAATATACTGTTTTTTGTGCTATTTAAAATTCCTGTTAAGTTTGAAAGAAGAGTCCTTAACTTTTGATCACTATCTTGAATACCATCAAAATGTGTTTTGGTAGTTAAATTTAGATCAAATTCTTGAGAAGCATTAGATAGGAATTTGATTGCATCATCAAGAGTTTTAATATCTTTTTTTATCTGGTTCTCTTGTTGGTTAAATTGGGCAAGTGCTTCTGTTGGATAGTTTCCTAAAGTGCCCTCAATCAGTTTTCTGGTCTTTGCAAATTGACCTTCATGTTCTTTATAAAGTCTTTTTCCATCAACGTTCTTTAAGCGAGCATAATTGGCAAGTCTATTTTGAAAAAGATTAGAAATATTAGCAAACATTTGAGCTTGAATATTAAGAAGATCTTCCCTTTCTTTATCAAATTTTTCAAAAGAAAATATAACTAACCTACTCTGCACAGGTCCAAAATAAAAAACGAGAGATTTAAGCTCTCCTATGTCTTCTTCTGCTTTTGCATAGTCATCACTTTTATATTCCCTCTTGTTGATATCAAGGTATTTACCATAAAGAGAAAAAGAATCAGTTGTTATTTCATTTAATGCTGATAAAAGGGCTAAATTATCTCTACTTCCATTTTGATTCAAAGGAAACCTTGTATTTGTTTTATTAAGATTTTCTATTAAATCTATGATGCGTATGTATTCTTTTATATAATTTTTGATGCTAGTATTTAGTGCAAAATCAGGAGAAGAATCAATCTTAAATTTCTTAAAACTGCTTGAGTAAGTTCTTTGAATTAGTGAGATTATATAATCTTGCAAGCTAGTAAGCCTTGAAAAAAGAGCTGCCTCTAAAGCTCCCGAAACACCTTCATATTCTGTTGCATTTGCCCTTCCCTTTGTGATACGAGTTGAGTACGGCAAAAAAGAATCTTCCCTAAAGTTTGCATTTTTTTCATCGTCCGAAAGGAATGAAGACAAAATATTTCCATTTAGAAGGGCAGATTGGCTTATAGAATGCATTTGTTTCACTTCTTCTTCGAATGCTTTAATAACTTCAGAATCTGGTTTTATAATATTTTGACGCAACATGAGTTTATATGCAGTAATTGCAGTTAAAAATTTAGTATCTTCTCTCCTAAACGCTCCATAAGTACTTCTAATTGTTTTTATTGCTTCATCTGTTTTTGTAAGTCGCTCTGTTTCCTCATAAATTTCAGCATAGTCAGAATAATAAATTGAATAGCCTTCCATAAATCTAGCTAATGCTTCTAAGTATAGCTCAGCCTTTATAAGATCCGAACCTTCTTTCATTATGTTATTGAACTTAATCCTATTAGCTGCATAAATTGAAGATGTTTTTAGTTTTTGCAAAAACTCTTGAATCTCAGAGGGCATTGCAGTATTCAATTTTTCTATGTTTGCAATAAGTTGCAATATCTTTGGAAGATTGTCTGGGTCTTTATAAAGCTGGGCAATTATGGCAAGAAACTGAGAAACAAACTTATCTTGATTTTTCATAGCTTTTTTAAGAGAATCAGATGCCGTGCTAAAAGATTCAGGATGATGCGTCAAAGTTTCAAGGATTTTTTCTATGGCTATGTCTTGCTTTTTTTGCTTAATAAGTTTATTTGCTTCCTTATAGCTGGCCTTATC
>CAJPOH010000218.1 GCA_905372205.1 uncultured Treponema sp. | reverse complement strand
ACCATGGTAAGGTTGGGGTCAGCAGTTCAATTCTGCTCGGGAGCTTATTGTCTTTTGAGTTTACTTGGAGGAAAGGTATGGCAAAAAAAACTGCAGTCGAATTAGTGGCATTACAATGTAGTGAGTGCAAGAGGAAGAATTATACAACTTCAAAGAACAGAAAGAACATTCAAGGTAAATTAGAATTCAAGAAATACTGTCCTTTTGAGAGAAAACATACTTTGCATAAGGAAACTAAGATTAAATAGCTTAATTTAGATCAGTAGCTCTAATGGTAGAGCGTCGGTCTCCAAAACCGAGTGTTGGGGGTTCGAGTCCCTCCTGATCTGTTATGTTGCATAGGAGAAATCAAAAGTGTCTAAGATTATTCTTTTTTTTAAGGAATGTGTAGGTGAGTTGCGAAAGGTTGTTTGGCCTAGCAAGGTTGAAGTTTGGTCTTCTTGCAAGGTTGTTGTAATCTCTACCATTTTAGTTGCTATTTTTCTTGGTGCATTGGATGCTTTGCTTATGGCAGGTATTCTTTGGATTTTTTAAATTATGTCTAGGCAGTGGTACATATTACATACATATTCAGGTTACGAAAATAAAATAGAGAGAACTATTAGAACTTTTATTGAACGTGGCATGATAGCTGAAGATGTTATCTTTGAAATAAAAATTCCAGAAGAAGCGATAACTGAAAATAAAGATGGAAAGAAAAAGGCTGTTAAGCGTAAGTTTTTGCCGGGTTATGTTCTTATAGAGATGGATTTACCCGATTTAGGATGGAAAAAGATTTGCACTACAATCTCTGGAATCACTGGTGTTAGTGGCTTTCTGGGGGGTACTGGTGGGAGTAAGCCCAAGCCAATATCTGCAGAAGAGGCTAAAAAGATTTTGCAGAAAACTGGTGAAATTAAAGGTGATAAAACGCAACGCTTTGCTCAAGTTTTCTCTGTAGGGCAAGTGGTGAGAATTACAGAGGGGCCATTTGCTTCGTTTACGGGTACTATAGATGAAGTTATGTACGAAAGAAATAAGCTAACTGTGCTAGTTGCTATTTTTAATAGAACTACTCCTGTTGAAGTGGATATGCTACACGTTGAAAATGTTTAATTTACGGGAGAAGGTTTTAAGGGGAGATTGTTGAGTCTTTCTTTAGAGTTTTCGTTTCACCGGAAGGAGATATAATGGCTAAGAAAAAGGTTGTGACACAGATTAAGCTTCAGTGTCCTGCTGGCAAAGCGACTCCTGCTCCACCTGTAGGTCCTGCGTTAGGTCCTCATGGAGTGAGTGCTCCGCAGTTTGTGCAGCAGTTTAATGACCGCACTAAAACAATGGAAGCTGGATTAGTGATTCCAGTTGTTATCACAGTGTATTCAGACAAGAGTTTTACATTTATTTTGAAAACTCCTCCTGCTTCTGTCTTGATTAAGAAAGCTTGCAAGATTGAGAAAGGGTCTGATGCGTCGGTTACAAAGAAGGTTGGGCGACTTTCAAAAGCAGCTCTTGAGGAGATTGCAAAGACAAAAATGCCTGACATCAATGCTAATGACCTTGAGTCCGCAAAGAAGATTATTGCAGGAACAGCAAGGAGTATGGGAGTGGAGGTAGAGCTTTAATGAAAAGAGGAAAGAAATATCGTAATGCTCTTACTAAATATGACTGTACTAAGCGTTATGAACTTGATAAGGCGATGGAGATAGTTAAGTCTATTAAATATGCCAAGTTTGACGAGACTGTTGAGTTGCATGTTAGTTTGAAGTTGGGTAAAGGGCAGGCAGTTCGTGATACTTTTGTGTTGCCACATCAGTTTCGTGGTGAGAAAAAAGTATTGGTTTTTTGTAGTGATGACAAGGTGAAATCTGCATTGGATGCGGGGGCTACTTATGCAGGCTCTGCAGAATATATCGAGAAAATTAAGGGTGGTTGGCTTGATTTTGATATTGCAGTTGCAACTCCTGATATGATGAAGGATGTAGGACGGCTTGGTATGGTTTTGGGTAGGAAAGGTCTTATGCCTAACCCAAAAACAGGGACGGTAACAACTGACATCGTTAATGCTATTGGTGAGTTGAAAAAAGGTAGAGTAGAATTTAGAGCAGACAAGACTGGAGTAATTCATCTTGCTATCGGTAAGGTTTCGATGGATGCTTCTAAGGTTGTAGAGAATGCTAAAGCTTTGCTTGTGGAAGTTGCAAGAAAAAAACCTAGCGATGCTAAAGCTGATTTTTTGCGTTCTGTTTCTATCAATTCAACTATGGGCCCAGGTGTCTGGGTTGACTATGTTTTGGGAGAATAATTATGGCTTTGCGAACTAGAAACCCTAAGACGCTGAAAAGCGACATGATAAATGCTATAGAAACTAGAGCAAAAGCTTCTTCTTCACTCATTTTTACTGAATATAGAGGGATGACTGTAGCTCAAATTTCTGAATTGAGAAAGAAACTTAAAGAGTTTAATAGCACATACAAGGTTATAAGAAATAATTTTGCAAGAATAGCTTTTGCTAACGCTGATATTGCTGGTGTTGATTCTTATCTAATTGGACCTACTGCTGTTGTATATGTTGAAGGGGATGAACCTAATTCGGCAGCTAAGGTATTGTTTGATTTTAAGGAAGAAGCACCTTCTTTAGTGGTGAAGGGAGCTGTGATTGAAGGGGAATTATACGATGCTTCTAAGATAGAGGCTTTTTCAAAATTACCCGGCAAAAAGCAACTTATATCTATGTTTATGTCCACTATCAATGCTACAACTTCTAAGTTTGTGCGAACGTTGCAAGCAATTGTGGATAAAAATGGAAGTGAAGCAACTTCCAATTAATTAATATTTTTTGGCAGTCAGGCTTTCCTTAATATGATTGCCCCTGTCTGCTTATCGTCCTTATTCTAATAAGGTTAATCTAGGAGAAGATAATATGGCAACATTAACAAATGAGCAACTTATTGAAGCTATCGGTGGTATGACAATTTTGGAACTTTCAGAGCTTATTAAGGCTATGGAAGAAAAGTTCGGTGTTACAGCGGCAGCTCCTGTTGCTGTTGTGGCCGCAGGTGGAGCAGGAGCAGCACCTGCAGAAGAAAAGACAGAATTCACTGTTACATTGAAAGGTCTTTCAGATCCTGCTAAGAAGATTGGTGTTATCAAAGAAGTTAGAAACATTATACCAGGTTTAGGTTTGAAGGAAGCTAAAGAGCTTGTTGAAGGGGCTCCTAAAACTCTCAAAGAAGATGTTTCTAAAGATGAGGCTGAAAAAATTAAGCAAGCTATTACTGCAGCAGGCGGTGAGGTTGAGATTGCTTAATACCTTAGTGCAAG
>CAJPOH010000217.1 GCA_905372205.1 uncultured Treponema sp. | reverse complement strand
CAGTCGTAGCCACAACGTGTCAGGAGCTAAAGCCCCTGCGACGTAAGGTTAGCACTAATTAATTTACTGTCGAATTAATCAGTATTTCCTTTAATTTATGTTGTTAGATGGAAAAAAGGCATATTCTGCTATATAATATAGGGACATCTGAATTTCATAGGTGGTTAAAGATGAAAATTAAAACAAAAATCAATGTATTTTTTACAATTAGTTTCGCCTTGATAGTAGCTACAGTTTTGGCATTAACTTCTCTCAGTGCCTTAACCTATTTTAAGGAAAATTTATATAAAAGTATACCTTACATAGCAAAGGCAAGTTGTTCTTCTTTGCAAAACAAGTTAAATATTGGACTTGAATTAAGCAGTGAATTTGTTTTTCAGGATTATCTTATCAACTACATAACAAGTTTAGAAAAAGATGAGAATGCAAAACAATCTATGCTTCGTGCAATGAGAAATTTAAGTTCTAAGAAAGGTTTTTCCTCATGTTTTGTTTCTTCCAGTCTCACGAATAATTACTATGCTATAACAAAAGGAGAACTTAAAAGAAAAACACTTAGTAGCACTAAAGCAGAAGATCAGTGGTTTTTTAATGTGATGAAGGCCAACAAAGACATAGATTATAATGTACAGTATGATGCTCTCCTAGATGAATTCAACCTCTTTTTCAATATTAAAATAAAAGACTTTAATGGCAAAGGCATAGGTCTTGCAGGAGTTGCAATAAACCTAGACAGCATTGTTGCAACCATAAATGAAAGTGTCCCAAGCCCTTCTTCACTTATCCTATTGGTTGATGAAAATAACCAAGTTGCAATAGCTTCAAATAAAGAAATGATTGCACAAGATATAAGTACTATCTTGCAAAAATTAGAGCCTTTAAAAGGACAATTGGGCATAAGGTTTTATAAAGATGAAAAATTAGGAAATGTAGCAGTAAAAGAACTTCCATTGGAAAATGTGAGCTATAGACTTATGCTTTTTACACCTATCAGTGAAAACATTCCATCCCTTGCTTCCATAATAAGCTACTCTATTTTAGGAAGTATAATTCTTCTTATGGTAGTGCTTGTTTTGAGTACTTTAATGATGCGTTTTATTTTTAGGAAATTTTCAAAAATGAATGCTGTTTTTCAAGAAGTTGCAAATGGGAATTTCACTGTAAAAGCAAAAAACACTCACGACGAAATAGGAATAATTAACCAATATCTAAATAACATGGTTGAAAAGCTCAGAATTAGCTTCCAAAATATCCAGAAAAGCACTAAATTAATGGAAGAGACAGGAACCACTTTATCAGAAAACTCAAGCCAAACAGTTGAAGTGCTTAAGGGTATTGTGGGAAGTGCAGATGATGTCAAAAAGAAATTAGAAACACATAATGACAATGTAATGCACACGGTTTCCACTGTTTCTGAAATGATTTCTGGACTTGAAAGCGTTTCTGCTTTCACAAACATGCAAACGGAACGCATTCACTCCACTAATAATGCAATAAAGGTGATGGTACAAGGAATAAAAGAAGTAACAGAAACAGCAGAAAAAAATATTGAAGCTGTTAGAAGTTTTGATGAAGACATGGCAAAAGGCAAAGAGCTAGTTGAAAAAACAGCCAACATTGCAAACATAATGCAAGAAAAGTCTGAAGGTCTTTTGGATGCTATTACTGTAATTCAAAGCACATCTAACCAAACTAACCTTCTTGCTATGAACGCCGCAATTGAAGCAGCTCATGCAGGAGAAGCAGGTAAAGGTTTTGCAGTTGTGGCTGATGAAATTAGAAAACTTGCAGAAGCTTCTGCAGAGCAAGGAAGTAATATAGTTAAAGTTTTACAGAATTTAAAAGAAAAGATTGAATACTTAAATAGCATAGGACCTGAAATGGAAAGTAGCTTTGAAAAAATTGGCAAAATGATAAGCTATGTTTCTTCTCAAGAGGAACGCATTATAGAAACAATGGAAGCTCAATACGAAAGAAGTGAGGAGTGCCTAAAAGCTATAAATGATGTAAGCAAGGCAGGCATCGAAATGAGTTCTGGAAGTACTGAAATGCTCAATGAAGGCTACATTGTTCAAAAAGAGCTTAAAGTGCTATCCGAGTTGGCTAACACTGTTACATACACTGTGGAACAAATGATTGAAAACATTGTTGCAATTAACGAAAAAGGAATGAAAGAAGTTAATTTTATATCACAAAGCAATAAAGAAAATATTCATAAAGTTACTAAAGAGTTAGATCAATTCGTAGTATAGCACTGATGTGTGGTAGAAATTAGCGGTGTAGAAATAGATTTTAATATTTGAAGAAGTATAAAATGAGTATTTACTAACAAATAAGTGCAACAATCAAAGAAAAATTAGACAGTTTATGAGTTTTCTTAAAGCAAATGTTAGGAGCTGTGCACATGTCCATAAAATCAAAAGATATGACAATGGAAGAGCGACGCAGTCGGGTGCTTGAGCTAGTAAAGCCATACAAAATTGGTGGCACTCTAGCTGACAACATTTTAGAAAATGGAGTTGGACGCTTAACAATAGTTTTAGTATATAAATGGCAAGATTCTTTTAACCTTATATTTTGCCATCTCTTCTGGGAATTCTTTTTTGTATTGCTTGTATATTGCATGAGAACGAGGAATTAAGTTTGCTCCTGTCCAAACTAAGAATAGATAGCTTGCAGGGTTTGACGTAAGAATTGCAAAGCCTAACCATTCAATCATTTCTCCTAAATAGTTGGCACTAGAAACAAAGCGATAAAGGTGGCGATATGGAAAATAGTGCTTTGTATCGCCAGCCTTACGTAAACCCCTTATATAAGCATCAGAATCTATATTAGCAATAAAACCAACCAGAAAAATAACAAGACCAATTATAAAGTTAGGGCTTTTGAAATAAGAATAAGAATAAAAAGAGTGCGTAGAAAGATAAAAACACCAAATAGAAATTAAGGAAGCATTTATTGTGTTAAAAACTAATCCCATAAGTACTATAGTTATAGGCATCAAGCTTTTTCCTCTAAGCAAAAATGGAAAGATAAAAGAGCGATAAATATAATGACAAACAAATGGAAGAAGAACTAAAATGCGAGATATGTATTCTTCTTTTGTGAAAGGTAAATAATAACCTCGAATAATAAAAGAAAAACTTACAACAATAGTGGGGCATTCCATTATTAACCAACCAATTTTATTATTTATTGCAAAACCCCATTTTTTGTTTACCATCTTTCCATAACCTGCTGGAACGAAATAAAGAGCAACAAAGCAAAAAAATGCAAAAATATATTCGACTATCAAAACAATATTAAAC
>CAJPOH010000216.1 GCA_905372205.1 uncultured Treponema sp. | reverse complement strand
ATATAGAGACGCTCCAACCCAATACCATAAGAAAACATAAAAGGTGAGATACAAGTATAAAAAAGTGCCATATGTAGATAATTCATCTAACTTTTTTCCTTAATGTACATCTGTTCGTCATTAGTGTACCAAAAATAAAAAGACGCAATAAAGCCCAAAAGAATTAAAGAACCTGCTGATGAACCTAAAAATCTAAAAGGAGCCGTGAGTCCTAATAATTCAAAGATATTGAATGAAACAATTCCATAAAATGAAGGAAAAGACACAGAGCCAAAGGCTAAAAACTCTCTAATAAAAGAAACTGCAAAAAATAGTAGCGAATATTGAAGCAGTAATGAAGGAAATTTAGTTTTTGCGTATTCATCAAAACAAAAATAGAGAAAGTATGAAAAGCATAAGAGGTACAAATAAGGAGATAAAGATATAAATATAATTGGAAAAACCAAATCAACTATTTTTAGGTAAATTAAATATAAACCAAAGCTACAAAAAAATTCAAAAGTTCTTTTGTCTTCTAATTGTAAAATATGTGAAAGAAAGTCTGCTAATAAAGAAAAAAAGAAAAACATCCATAGAGATGCAATCATAACTAAGGAATACGCAATAAAAGAACTTGCAAGAATTATAGGAAAAAGTCCAAAAAGAAAAATTACACGCTTCACACCAACCCCTTTTCAAATGTCAACGAAAGCCCCATAGCATCGCTTACTAAAGACAACGTGAGCTGAGCTTCTTCTTTTAGTTTTTTGTTTCCAGCTCTTATTATGTCGCTCAACAAGGTATCATCTTTCTCATACTTTAGTCTTCTTTCTCTTATTGGTTCTAAAAATGTGTTAATAGCAAATGCTAATTTATCTTTAACTTCAACATCCCCAACCTTGCCTTTTGTGTATCTTTCTTTCAAGTCTTCTACTTCTTCCCTATTGGGATTAAAAGCATCGTGATAAATGAAAACAGGATTTCCCTCCACTTTACCCGGCACATCACTTGATGTTCTATTAGGATCGGTATACATCCTTCTCACCTTTTTTTTCACTTCTTCGCTACTGTCAGAAAGAAAGATAGCATTTCCAATACTTTTTGACATCTTAGCTCCACCATCTATACCAACTAAAGTGCTAATTTCACTCGTGATTGTTTTAGGAAGAGGAAAAACTTCGCTATATAAGTGATTAAATCTCTTTGCAATTTCTCGGGTGAGTTCTATATGACTTTCGTTATCTTTTCCCACAGGGACAAATGTTGCACGAGGTAGCAGTATATCTGCTGCTTGAAGTACAGGATAGCCTAAAAGACCAAATGGCAATTCTGATAGGTTGGCATTCTTTGCCATATCTTTTATTGAAGGAATTCGCCCCAAGCGTGGAACTGTAACAAGATTAGAAAAAATCAGATTCAATATAGCGACTTCTATCACACTTGATTGCACATATATATAAGATTTATTGGGGTCTATTCCGCAAGCAAGATAATCCAAAACCATTGCTTTTATATTTTCATTTAATTCTTTTATGTCTTTTTTTGCTTGCTTTGTAGTCAAAGTGTGCAGGTCTGCAATAATAAAAAAACACTCATATTCTTTTTGCATTTCAAGTCTATTTTTTATTGAGCCTACATAATGACCTAAATGTAAGCGACCAGTAGGGCGATCTCCGGTCAAAACTCTCTTTATAATTTTAGTCATAAGGTGAATATAGTATAGTTTTAGCATAGTTTTTTCAAGATTGATAATAAGATAAAAAAGGTTAAGGATTTATAGGATATTATTGATTAATTAGCCCACTAAAAAGAGCTTTACAAGTCACAATCAACCAGCTACTTCTTAACCATTGTTTTTATTCATTAGCCTTATCACTTATTGGTTGCTCGTTTGCCGATGTTTTATCTTCATTAATAGGTTCTTCTTGCAATTCTGTTATATCATGTTTTGGATTATCTACATTCACAATCTTTGGTTGCCGTGGAATTGCACGATCGGCAAATACTAGATATACGATTAATTGAATAAAATAGTTGATTCCTGCAACAATCGATAAACTTTGCAAGGTAATGTTGGCAACATTTAAGTTTTTAATATTTTGTGCATTTTCTGAAGTTTGAGCCAGTCTACCTTCATTAAATGCTAGGGCTTTATCACTGTAAACTCCATTAAGAATAAGATATGCCGGTAAAATAGCATAAAGAGCTCCCAAAGACCAATACATAACCTTTCTCTGCCTTTCAACTAGCTTTTTTGTTTCTTTTTTATTTAGATGCACAATCATATTTTGAGTAGCATCACTAATAGGAATCTTTTCTTTATCAAGCAAAACATATGTATGCACCTTGTCTTTTTCAAATTCTACAACAGTAGATTGATATGGTAGTTTCAATTGAGTAGGTGATGTGCCATAATAACGCGTCTTAAAAAAAAGTTCAGGTTTGCCTTCTATGTTAAAAGCTAATAAGGCAGTATTCTCTTTCTTCAAGTTTATTTTTAGCTTGTAATAATTTTTTTCTCCTAGCACAACTGTTTTTGTGCTACTGGAATATTCTTCACAAGAAGCTTCTACAATATATTGACCTTCGCGTAATATCAGAGGTTTAGAAAAATCTTCTACCATGTTGTTATCAATATATACGCGTGCATTTTTAGGGGTAACATCAAGAAACACCTTAATTTCTTTTGTGTTTTGAATAACTGTATAGATTTGTGTAGCAATTTTTTCCACCATACGTTCAGCATCTGAATAACGTCCACCTTCCGTAAAATCATGATATGGAACACCTTTAAGCCCCGTTTCAAGACGAACTTTAAGCACCAAATAACCAGAAACATCTCTAAGTGTTCCCGAAATTATTGCAGAAATACCAGCCTTTTGCAAAGAATATGCCAAATTAGATTTTTCATTATGCTTATAAAGACTTTTTCCTCCTTGCCACAAAACAACTTTTTTTGCACTTCCTGCATCATAAAACTTATTATCTGCAATTTTTATGTTTATATCTGCTTTTTCTATCTCTGCTTCTTTTTCTTTTATCTTTTTTTCTAGTTGTAGAATTTTTTGTCCTTTATTTTTCTCACTATCGATAGCAAGAAAGATAGCATCTTTTTCTTGAATTAAACGTTCTCTCTCTCTAATAAGTTTAAGTTTATTTGAACTCGCTTTCATTAACGCTCTCATTTTTTTTTCACTTAAAGATTCAAGCCGATTTGCTTTTCCTTCAAGATAGGATAAAAACATTTCAGGAATTATTTTTGCATAAGATACATACATAGCGTTAGACGTTTCAAAATTAAATTCAGAAACTGCAAGAACCCATTCTGCCTCATCT
>CAJPOH010000215.1 GCA_905372205.1 uncultured Treponema sp. | reverse complement strand
GTCTTAGGTTTGCCTACAGGCTCTACGCCACTGGGTGTATATCAAACACTCATAGAAAGAGTGAAGGCTAATGCTTTAAGCTTTAAAGATGTAGTAACTTTCAACATGGATGAATACGTAGGACTATCAAAAGAGGATTCTCAAAGTTATCAATATTTTATGTATCATAATTTTTTCGATCACATAGATATCAACCACAATAACATTCATATTCCTAATGGAATGGCAAAAGATTTAGAAAAAGAGTGCAGTGAATATGAAAAAAAGATAGCAGAATATAAAAAGATTAATCTTTTTTTTGGTGGTATTGGCTCTGATGGACACATAGCTTTTAATGAACCTTGTTCTTCTTTATCTTCTAGAACAAGAGTGAAAAATCTGGCAACAGAAACTATAGAATCTAATTCAAGATTTTTTGAGGGTGATACTGGTAGAGTTCCCCAAAAAGCATTAACTGTGGGAATTGGCACTATAATGGACGCAGAAGAAGTTTTAATTATGGCAACAGGACGTGCAAAAGCTAGAGCCATAAAACATGCTATTGAAGGCAGTATCAGTCACTTATGGACAGTTTCAGCCTTGCAATTGCATAAAAATGCAATTATAGTTTGTGATGATGAAGCAATGGAAGAAGTAAAAGTAAAGACATATAGATATTTCAAAGAAACTGAAACATCTCTATAATTTTAGGTAAGCACTGTGGAAAATGAAAAGGTTATACCAGCTTTTGGCATTTTGGCACTGGTATTGATTATGATTGTCATGGTTTCTCTTCTCTTTTTGCCTTATGCCAGTGTGATTTTATGGGCAAGCATTATCTACATATTAACTAGTCCTCTTTATAACAAGACAATTAGCCTTCTCAACCCCCAAAAAAGAAGCTATGGCATAAAAAGAAGAGTTATAGCAGCTCTTTTTTCTGTTTTGGCTGTGATTCTAATTGTTTCTGTGCTAAGTTTTGTTGTAATTAAGATTTTTGGGCAAGGGAAAAAGCTCATTATGGAAGTTGGAAAGACCATTGTTGAATTCTTGGAAACAAATAAAAATAATGATGATAACTGGGTAGAATTCATCAATACTATTTCTATGGGTACTGTTGACCTTTCTAATTTTGATTTGAAAAAAGAATTACTCAACATTGTTGCAACCTACTCAGAAAGAATCTTGAGCTATACAACAAACTTTGTGCGAAACATTGGCGTATTTGTTGTTTCATTAGCCTTTTTAGCTTTTAGCCTATACTTTTTTTACGTTGATGGTGAATACTTACTTGGTGTTTTAAAACGAGCAGTACCTATTGATAGCAATGCAAGCACAGTTATTTTTTCAAAAATAAAAGAAGTTACAAATAATCTATTTAAGGGGTTGTTCTTAGTTTCATTTTATCAAGCGATCATATCCTTGTTTATCTATTTAATCTTTGGAATTGAAGGAGCTTTGTTGCTTGCAATTCTAACCTTTTTTAGTTCTTTTTTACCCTTGATTGGCTGTGGTTTTATATGGGTTCCTGTGGGTATTGGTCTTTTCTTTTCTTCAGGAATTCTAAAAGCAGTTGTTTTTTTAATTGTTGCAGGTCTTGGAATTAGTTCACTAGACAATCTTTTACGTCCTTTTTTCTTAAAAGATAGGATAAAGATACATCCCTTCTTAATTTTCTTTTCTATGCTTGGTGGAGTAAAACTATTCTCATTTAATGGAATTGTTTTAGGACCTATGATTATCATTTTGTTTTTTACTGTGTTAGATATAGCACTGGAAGTGGAAGAAAAACACGAATTAAGCAAAAAGATATTTGAGTAAACTTAACAAATCGCTGATTATAAGAATTATTTCATTATAAAGTCCCCCTATTCCTATTACATCAATTAGTTAATTCTGAAGTAATTACGTCACTATCGGTTAGTCCATTTCAGTGGGGGTTTCCTTAATTTTTTAAGCAACTGATTGGCACTACACAAACTCCGTCCTTTCTTATATAGGCAAACTTTCCCATCCCTACTAATACCATCAAAAATGAAGGAGCTTTCATCCTTTCCGTATCAATTTTTGCACTTAATGCTTTGAGATTTTTTGCAGCTTCTTCTATTAGCATATCACCACCAATTTTAATTTCGACAAGTCCAAAAGAGCCATTACGTAAGTGAACTACGGCATCACATTCAAGCCCTGTTTTGTCTCTGTAATGATATATTTTTCCGTCAATGCTTTCAGCATAAACTCGCAAGTCACGTGTACACATTGTTTCAAATAATAAACCCATAGTATTTAAATCTTTTATTAAATCGTTAGGCCCTATACCTAAACTTGCAGCAGCAATTGATGAATCAATAAAATATCTGGTGTCAGACGTTCTAATTGCCGTTTTTGATCTCAAATTTGGATTCCAAGCTGGCATGTCTTCAATTACAAAGATTTTTCTTAATGCATTTGTATAAGAATAAACTGTATCTTCTGTGATGGAATCAGCATCATTAGTAGAGATGTCATTCCTTAGAGTTGTATAAGTTGCTTGTGTTCCTTGATGGCGTGCATATGATTTCATCAATCTTTTTGCACGTTCGGGGTCTCTTTTTATATCATCAACTCTTGAAATATCAGAATTTACAATTGCATCAAAATAATCAAAAGCTTGTTCTAGAGCAATTTCTTCATCCATGTCGATAGTTCCTGGCCAACCTCCTCTACAAATTAGGAATGCAAGTTTATCAATATCATCAAGTTTATTTTCTCCTTGTATATTTTCTGGTTGACTAAACATTTCTTTAAGGCTTACTTCACCAGAAGATTCTTCAGATTCATACAAACTCATAGGACGCATTCTAATCCAAGCAAAGCGACCTGTTCCTGAATGAAATATTTCATCAGTTTTTGGAGGAACAGCAGAACCTGTAAGAATAAACTGTCCGTATTTTTCTCTACTATCAACTTCGAATCGAACTGCATCCCAAAGTTTTGGAGCTATTTGCCATTCATCTATCAATCTAGGTGTTTCTCCTTCAAGAAGCTTTGAAGGATTAGTATCTACCAACATTAAATTAGATTTAACATCTTCTGATTTAGACATATATAAAACACTCTTTGCTATATGTTTAGCACTTGTTGTTTTTCCACACCATTTAGGTCCTTCTATTAGGATAGCCCCTTTTCCTCTTAGTTTCTTTTCAATGAGAGCATCTGTCATTCTAGGTTTATATGAGTTCATAATCATATCTTACATTATATTTGGCGATTTGGCTAGTTTTCACTTGGCGATTTGGCTAGTTTTCACTTGGCGATTTGGCTTGTTTTCACTTGGCGATTTGGCTTGTTTTCACT
>CAJPOH010000214.1 GCA_905372205.1 uncultured Treponema sp. | reverse complement strand
ATTGTAGAAAAATACGTAAGGTAGTTTGAAACCTATAGGAGTTTTTGTGAATAAGAAAGATTTTCCAAAGATACATTTTTATGATCAAGATTTTGTTGATATGTATGACAAAACATGGGCATTGATTGGAGACTATTGGCATCAAACAGGAAGTGCAAAGAATGCAAGCGAAGGCTTTTTTGTCTATCCATCTGAGGATGGTATAGTAGTAGATCAATACGAAACTATACTTTCCACATTTTTCTTGGTGTATTCCAATAAAAATTATTCTTCATCTACAGGTCTTGACTACTTTTACTCTCGTCAAGAAGAAAATGGAGCTATAAGAGCTAGGTATAATTTTGAAACTAACGAGCCTATTTTCTCAAAAGATAATCCTGAAGGTCTTTCTATGCCACTTTTTTCGTGGGCGGAGTTTAATATCTATCATAAAACGGGAAATAAAAAAAGAGTGAAAGAAGTGTTGCCAATTTTATTAAAACATTCAAAATGGATAGATGAACATTTTAAGAGTGAAAATGGTCTTTATAAGACACCTATATCTGCTTGCAACATGGGAAACACTCCTCGAGAAAAAGCCTCTTATCTAGTTGATTTTAATGCTTGCATGGCGATTAATGTTCTTTATTTATCAGCTTTAGGCGACATTCTTAATGACAAGGAAATTATGTTTCAATACAAAAGAACATATTTTACAATAAAAACTAGAATTAGTGATATGATGTGGAACGATGAAGATGGTTTTTATTATGACTTGGATGAAAACAAAAGCCAAATAAAGAAAAAAACTATTGCAACATTTTGGACATTATTTGCAGAAATACCAAATATTGATAAAGCAAATAGTCTGATATCCTATTTAGAAGATCCTGATGCATTTGGAACAGAACATCCTTTTCCAAGTTTGGCAGTATGTGAACAAGAGTATAGTGAAATGGGAGAAGGTTATAGGGGAGGTGTTTTTCCAATACTTAATTTCATTGTTATTAAGGGATTAGAAAAGTATGAGAAATGGGAATTAGCTAGAGAGTATACAATGAGACATCTTTATTCTGTGCTAGTAACTATGACATCTAGTGAAAACTCAAAGGAAACAGGCATACTCTGGGAGTCTTATTTACCTTCACGAGACGGAAAATCTACGTGGACTGGTAGAGATTATTTTCCACGTAAGCAGTATGTTTTGACTGTAGGTCTTTCTACCATCACTCTTATGATTGAAAATGTTATAGGTCTTCTTATAAGTTTGCCACGAAAAACTGTTGATTGGACAATACCTGTACTCGAACTTATGGGAATTGAAAATTTAAGCTTAAAGCGAAATTTCATTACAATCATAGCTTCTAAAAGTCAAAGAGGTTGGGAAATACACATGGAAAGCGAAAAGCTTTATTATTTTACCATAAATATCATAAACAAAAAGAAAAAAACTCTTCCTATTCCTTCAGGAAAATGTTCGATGTTTATAGATAAGATATAAATAGCTAGTTTTGAGGCTACTAATGAAAAAAATAATCATATTCATATTTCTTAATGTTTTGGTTTTTGGGTTCGCCGGAGCAAAGAGTCGTCTTGAAATAAGACGTGAGCTCTCATCTATTGCACAAGATAGCGTTAGAGAAAAATCTAAAAATGAAGATGTAGGGGAGTGGAAAGATATCGCAATTGATGTTCTTTTTGCACTTCTTAGAAAAACAGAAGTTTATAGGGATAAACAAGAACTTCACATTTTGGAAGATAAGGAAGTTTCATGTGCAATGTTTCCTGATGGCAGTGTTTTTATTAGTACTGGTCTATTTGAATATATTGATGAAATCCTTTTTCTTACTCTTCTCACTTCTGAAAATGTTCGTAAAGCCAAAAACTTAAATCTTGAACGTGAAGCGTTTTTGGCTCCTTTTATTGCTTTTGAAGTAGCTCGTTTTGCACTAGATATTGATGTTAATAATTTTATAGCAAATAAAAAAAACATACCACCTTTTTCACTTTCAACTGAAGATATATTTGTAATAGATGAATTTGCTTCAATTCTTTTGAGAGTTGCAGGTTATAATGACAATCTAATGGAAGAACATCTTGCTAGGCTATCTGAAAGTACCTCTTCTCAATCTTATCTTCTTCAAACAAATGTTCAATTAAGTATAGGGGAAAGATTAAATAAGCTAGTTTCGTCTCGTCAAGCAATAGAAAAAACTACTGAAGAGATTTCAAATATTCTTTTTCAGATGAACACACAAAAAGGTATGGAAGAAGGCTTACAGAGTATTGAACTTTTAAAAACGTCTTATCCTTCTTCACTTTATTTTTTACGCCTTGAAACAATTGCAAATCATAGCATATACCTAGAAAGTTTAAATCCGTCAACTTCTGCTCTAATACCGTTGCTTCCTGTTGCCATAATAGGTTATACATATGCAGAAAAATACTATGTAAATCTTGAAAACAAACTAAAATCAGTTCCATTTCTTTCTAATGATCAAGATGAAAGTCTTAAAGTTTCCTCGTCTATTTTAGCAAAAGCTATTTTTTTGTATGAGCAATATAATGATTGCATTGAAGATTTTTCTATGCTCTCTTCTTATTTTACTCTATTAGTAGCAACTACAGATGAAAGACTAAAAAACATTGCTATTGAAGAAGTGAAATCTAGAATGGAAAGAAAGGATACGTCTTTGATAGAGAAAGTAAACTATGCAATCGTTTTATTAAATACTGGACAAAGCACTCAAAAAGCGATTTCACTTTTAGAAGTAACATTAAAAAAAATCAAACTAAAAGAAAACACCTTATATGAAGGTATTTTTTTTGATGAAAGATTAGTCTTATATGACTATGCTATTGCTCTTTCAAAAATAAAAAAGCTAAACAAAATAACTACTGTTGTGCGTGAGTTAAAGTCAAAACTATACGTTGATAGAAGTGATGAGCCTTTAGTTGTTCGTGGGCTAAAAATAGGAAACACAACAGATGAACTTACAAAACTTTGGGGCGAGCCTTCATCGATTATTTATAATTATTATTTTGAACGTTGGTTTTATAACCACCTAAAAGCTCTTGTAGTGATTTCTAGTTATGCAACTCCGCCTCTAGTTATGCAAATTATTCTTTTGCCATACTCTACAGTTTCACTCAAAAATGATATTCGTGTAGGTGATGATAGAAAGACATTTGAAAAAACTTTTGGCAAAGCTATTTATAAAGCTTGTGATTATGAAGTGTATTTTTATGAAGATAAAGCTATTCATGTGTTTTATTCAACAAAAAATATTGTGAGATCTATTGCTATTTTTCAAGCTTTTAAGCAGGGCATTTAAGATGGAAAAAAATAGTTTAGTTCTATATAAA
>CAJPOH010000213.1 GCA_905372205.1 uncultured Treponema sp. | reverse complement strand
CATTTCAGCTATTTTTTTTTGTTTTTGTTCAGTCTTTTCATCTATTTTCTTATCTTCTTTTTCTTCTTCAATAAAAGGATTTTTGATATTTTTCAGGAGTGGATCCATTTCTTTTTTACTGGTATTTTTTTTCTTTTTTTCTAACATTGAAGTTGAAAAAATAGTTCCAGACATAGAAAATTTGAAAGAAGGTTTTAAGCTTTGAGGATAATAAAACTTTCTTTCTGGTGAATATGTTGCTTGTAAGCCTGTCAATTTTGAATTTGATTTTGAATAAAAATTTAATGCTGTAGAAATATCATCAATCGATATAGAAGAGACCCAAGGACGTAAAATTGGAAAAGAAGGGCGTACTGTTCCGGTAAGTTTCCATGAATATGAAGTCTCTTCCGAAGTAGTTGTACTTTCTTTTGCTAGCTTATCTTTATTTAGCATGTAATTAAACCAATTCATATCTTCACTTCTATTCATAAAATCTTTCTTGAAAAATGGATCTGAAATGAATGGAAAAGCAATACCAACATTAAAAGGATCTTTTGTTAGCGACATATTGAAATTAAAGTTATATCTAAAAGGCACAACCTTACCAAAAAAATTGCTTTTGTTTAGTTCTCCCTTTTTATCAGATCCTGGAGCAAAAACTGAAAAAAGATTTTTGCTAGATGGAATAGGATATATGGTGTTAGAAAATCCTATAAAAGCATTAAAATCTATGTCTTTAATATAACCTTTTTTTGGTGCAAATTTACCCTCAATACCGATAAGATAACCAAGCCTAGAATACATATCAAACATAACTTTTAAATATGCTGGGTCTTGAATGCTTGCATCCTCATCAAGTTTCTTAAAAAAAAGACTTTCTAGTTTTTGTTTTTTTAGAGTGTCACCTTGCAAAAAATTAGAAAAAGAAGAAGTTTTTTCTTGCTTTGCAAGTGGTTTTCTTCCTATCAAATAAGTTGTAGTCTGTAAAAAATAACCTTCTTTATTTCTAAAACCAAAAACAGGATGAAAAAGCATTTCATCTGCAGGATAATAAAAAAAAGGAAGATAAAAAAGAGGTACAACTCCTATAGATAAAACTCCATTTGCAAATGCCATTTCACTACCAGGCAATATCCAAATACGACTTGCTCTTATAGACCAAAGACTATCTTCTGATTTACTAGTTGTCAAAAGACTTCCCTTAAAGCCTATAACACCACTTTCATCTTTCCCTGCAATATAAGTATGAATTGAAAAAGGATCTCTTCCTTTTTTGTTTGAAGCTTGCTGGATAATTCCATTAAAAAAGATGCCTTGCATCTTTTCTATATCAAATAAAAGATATTCGCCAGAAAACTTTTCTGCCACTTGTTTTCCTATTGCTCTCTCATATTTAACATTTCCCGTAGCTTCCATAGTACTACGATTTTTGTTGTAGACAATCTTGTCTGCAGTGATAGTTGAGGTGGAAGAACCATCAGAAACAGATATTGAAACATTACCCGTAAAAATTACTAGTTCTTCTTTTTCGTATTCTTCTTCGCTAGTGTTTTCTTCTTTAGCTTTTTCATTAGTTTCTTTTTCTTTGGGTTCTACTACACCTTCTTTTTCTATTGGATTCTCATCTAATGAGGGGGTTATTTCTACATCAATGGGTATAGAAGTCTTTTCAATTTTTTTACCATTAACCTTTTTATATTCTGTAGTTCTTGCAGAATTGATGACTATAGTTCGAGTTTTTTTTTCTTCTTTGCTGTTCTCTTTATGTTCTTTTCTTTCTGGGAATGGGTCTCTAGCTTCGTCGCTTAAAGACCTTCCTTCCCTGCCTTGTGAGTATAAAACATTCATAAAAGCTATGAAAAGAAAAAAAAAGAACGTTTTTAATTTCATTTTTTCTCTAGCATTTTTTTTATGTAATAACCTGTATAAGAAGCCTCACATGTTGCAACTTCTTCCGGAGTTCCCATTGCAACTATATTTCCTCCCTTATCTCCACCTTCAGGACCTAAGTCTATTATATTATCTGCCTGCAAAACAACGTCTAAATTATGCTCAATCATCAAAACAGTATTTCCATTATCAACCAAACGCTGAATAACAGACATAAGCATTTTAACATCTGCAAAGTGTAAACCTGTAGTAGGTTCATCCATTATGTAAAGAGTTTTGCCTGTGGAGCGTTTAGAAAGCTCTGTTGCAAGCTTCACACGTTGTGCTTCGCCACCAGAGAGGGTTAAAGCTGATTGCCCTAACTTTATATAACCCAAACCTACAGAAAGAAGTGTCTGTAATTTATTTGAAATAACAGGAACAGAAGAGAAAAATGAGGCTGCCTCTTCCACACTCATATCCAACACTTCCGCAATATTTTTTCCCTTATATCTCACTTCAAGAGTTTGCTCATTAAAACGTCTTCCCTTACAAACGTCACATCTAATATAAACATCAGGCAAAAAGTTCATTTCAATCTTTAGCATGCCATCACCACTACAGTTTTCGCACCTACCACCTTTGATATTAAAAGAAAAGCGACCTGCTCTAAAACCTTGAGCCTTTGCTTCTGGAAGACTTGCAAAAAGATCTCTAATATGTGTAAAAAGTCCCACATAAGTTGCAGGATTAGAACGCGGAGTTCTCCCTATTGGACTTTGGTCGATATTGATCACCTTGTCTATATTTTCTACTCCAAGTATCTTACTGTATGCACCTTCTTTCATCAAAAAAGGTGCTTCGCTAGGAGTCACTGTTCCTCGAAGTTTATTGCATAATGCAGGACATATTACATCCGTTAAAAGTGTACTTTTTCCTGAACCTGAAACACCTGTTATACAAGTGAAAACGCCTAGAGGAATAGAAAGACTAATATTCTTTAAGTTGTGTTCTTTTATATTCTTAACTGTGATAAACTTTCCATTTCCCTTTCTTCTCTCTTTAGGGACTTCCATTTTCAGAGTGCCTGCAAGGTACTGACCTGTTAAACTTTCTTTCACTTTAGCTACTTCACTAGGACTACCCAAAGCTGTAATGTTGCCTCCATGAATGCCAGCCATAGGTCCCAAATCCACAATATAGTCCGCAACACGCAAAGTTTGCTCATCATGTTCCACAACAATAACAGTATTTCCTATATCACGCAAATATAAAAGATTGTCAATCAACTTTTGATTGTCTCTTTGGTGTAGCCCTATTGAAGGCTCATCAAGAATGTATAAAACCCCAATTAATGAAGAACCAATTTGTGTAGCAAGCCTTATACGCTGTGCCTCCCCTCCAGAAAGTGTGGAAGCCCTACGTTCCAAAGTGAGATAATCAAGTCCCACATTTTGTAAGAAAGTAAGCCGTTTATTTATTTCTTTTAATATCTCTTTTGCAATTTC
>CAJPOH010000212.1 GCA_905372205.1 uncultured Treponema sp. | reverse complement strand
GTCGCGTTCTGTACAGAATTGCATCGCAATACATGCGTGTTTTGTATGGATGGTCAAAAACTTCTTTTACTTCAATATTTTATTACCTTTTAGGTACTACTCCTTTCAATTATATTTATAATGCGGAATCCCTACAGTAGCAAAAATCCTCCATTGACATTACTACATATATACATTACGATTATTCTCTTGATGGTAAACATTCTTTTTTGAGGTTTAGGGTGCAAGAAATAAATACAAAAGAAGGTGGAGTGGTTATTCCCATTCCAATAGAAGACGAAGTTAAAAAAGCATACATAGATTATTCAATGTCTGTAATCGTAAGCCGTGCCTTGCCTGATGTGCGAGATGGCTTAAAGCCTGTTCATAGGCGTATCTTATATTCAATGGAAGAACGTAATTTACGCAATTCAGGACCGACTAGGAAATGTGCAAAGATTGTAGGTGATGTGCTCGGTAGTTATCACCCACATGGAGATGCATCTGTTTATGATGCTCTTGTGCGTCTAGGTCAAGATTTTTCGTTGAGATATCCAGTTATTCATCCGCAAGGAAACTTCGGAACTATAGGAGGAGACCCTCCTGCAGCCTATAGGTACACAGAAGCAAAGATGGCTCGCCTTGCCGAAGTTATGGTTGAAGACATCAAAAAAGAAACTGTCGATTTTATTCCTAACTTTGATGAATCCACCACTGAACCTACTGTCTTACCGGCAGCTTTTCCGTTCTTATTGGCTAATGGTTCTAGTGGAATTGCAGTTGGTATGGCAACCAACATGCCACCTCATAATTTAGGAGAGATTGCAAAAGCAATTTCTGCCTACATTGATAACCCGGACATCACAATAGAAAAGTTAGCAACTTATATGAAAGGTCCAGACTTTCCAACAGGTGGTGTTATATATGGAAGAGATGGAATCTTAAAGGCTTTTAAGACAGGGCGTGGCAAGATTGTAATGCGAGGACGTTTCACAATTGAGACAGACAAAAAAGGCAAGGAGACTATAATATTTCATGAAGTTCCATACCAAGTGAATACTACGCAACTAGTTGCAAAGATAGGAGAGCTTGCGCGAGATAAGATTATTGAAGGCATAGCCAACGTCAATGATGAAACGTCAGATAGGGCAGGTTTAAGAATTGTAATAGAGCTTAAGCGTGGAGCTGTAACAAAGATTGTTTTGAATCAGCTTTTTGCAAAAACACCATTGCAGTCTTCTTTTGGGGTCATTAACTTAGCTTTGGTGGATGGCAGACCTAGACTTCTTAATTTGCAAGAATTAATCAAATATTTTGTGGAACACAGAGTAAACGTTGTTACAAGGCGAACGCAATATGACTTAAAGAAAGCAGAAGAGCGAGCTCACATATTGCGAGGCTTGGTTATTGCATTAAACAACATTGACGAAGTGATTGAGATTATAAAGAAGTCTAAAGATGTTCCTATAGCAAAAGAGAAATTGATGAAGGCCTTTAATCTTTCTGAAGTGCAGTCTCAAGCGATTGTTGATATGAGGTTGGGTAGGCTTACATCTTTAGAGATTCAAAAGATTGAAATAGAATTAAAAGAACTTGAAGCCTTGATAGAAAAGTTAAAAGACCTATTAGCATCTCCAAAAAAGATATTGAATTTAATCAAAAGTGAAACGTCAGAAATTGCAAAAAAATATGGAGATGAAAGGCGAACAGAGATTATTAGCGAAGATATTGAAGAGCTTAATATAGAAGATTTAATTCAAAAAGAGCAGATGGTCATTCTTATTTCTAACTTTGGTTATATAAAACGAGTTGCAACTTCGGCATATAAGAGCCAACATAGAGGGGGCAAGGGATCTAATTCTGCTAATTTGGCAGAGGATGATTTTATTCACCAAATGTTTACTGCCACTACTCATGACTACATTTTGTTTATCACCAGTGCAGGTAAGGCGTATTGGCTAAAAGTGCATGAGATTCAAGAATCAAGCAGGGCAAGCCGTGGGGCTCACATAAAGAGTCTTTTAGCGGTCTCTAATGACGAAGAAATTACAGCAGTTGTGTCGCTTAAAGAGTTTAACGAAAAAGATTGTCTTGTTATGGTAACAGCAAAAGGAATTATCAAAAAAGTTACTACAAATAACTTTGTTAATGCTAAAACACGAGGCATTATCGCCATCAAGCTAGATAATGGAGATAAGCTTGTGAGTGCAATTTTGACAAGCGGAAAAGATGAGATTATGCTGGTTACAAGGCAAGGACAGGCATTGCGTGTTGCAGAAAAAGAAATACGAGCTATGGGGAGAGCTTCACGTGGTGTAATTGGTATTAGGCTTAGTAAGACAGATGAATTAGCTTCTGCATTGCGTCTTTCGGATGATAGAAAGATTTTGGTTATTAGCGAAAATGGTTATGGCAAACGTGTTGCTTATAGTGAATTCTCTCCACATGGAAGGGGCACTGGTGGGCAACGCATCTACACACTCTCTGAAAAAACAGGTGAGATTGTGGGTGCTTTGATGGTGAAAGATGATGAAGAGGTCGTCTGCATCACTGGGCAAGGCAAGACTATTAGAGTGCATGTGAACACTATTAGCACTATGGGGCGCTCTGCTAGTGGGGTGCGAATATTAGACATTGAAAAACCTGACCTTCTTATAGGTCTTGATGTAGTGGCAGCTGAAGAAGAAGCTGAAGAATAATCTTTTTGTTTGTGTGTGGTTGCCTCGCAACCACAGCAGGCATCTATCACTTTTCAAATCATATTAATTCTTAAAATAGGCTTAGACTAGTGTTTTTTTTAACTTAGTGATACAATAATTGGAGATACTGGAAAGCTTAGTCTTTAAAATAGAAATTAGCTTTTGCAAGAATATCTTGAAGGCATACACATGTCTTCCATATTATAGGGAGTGAAATTATGAAAAAGTTTTTTCTTCTAACGAAGTATTTTTCTTTCTTACTTACACTGTGTACAATCTTTGCGTTGATGGCATGTAAGCATGATCAAAAGACTAAAACGCCAGACCCAACACCCGGTCCTAATCCTAATCCTAATCCTGATCCGCAATATGATGGAAAAGAATGGACTATAGGAGGAGTTTCTTTTAAGATGATAGAAATTCCTGGTTGCACGACACCACAGAGATTAGGTTATGAAAATGATAACTTGAGGTATGTAAAATTATCACCTTTCTGTATGTCGGAAACTGAAGTTACTCAGGAGTTATACCTTGCTGTAATGGGAAAAAACCCTTCATGGTTTACAGATACTAGTCTTACAAAGGGTGAAGAACAAGATAAACGTCCTGTAGAAAATGTGAGTTGGGTGGATGCTTGCATATTTTGTAATAAACTTACAGAACTTTTAATGAGCAAAGAAGACTGCGTATATG
>CAJPOH010000211.1 GCA_905372205.1 uncultured Treponema sp. | reverse complement strand
CTTTAGAAGATATAAAATCAACAATGTCAAAATATGGGCATTATGATCTAACAAAAACGAACTACCAACGATTTAAGGCAGATTCCAATCGATTTAATAAAGCCTCTTCAACTATAGAATATTTGCATATTCTTGAAAAAAAATAAGGTTTTTGACTAGCATCATTTAAATATTTACTTTGCTATTTTAAACAAATCATCACTACGATAATTATATCTTTACCCCGCACTCCTTAAACACCGTTAATTGAAAACATATCACTAAACTTATATAATCATTTTATGAAAAACTTCTTTGAAAAGCATGTAGGTGCAAAGATTGTTTTTAAACCATCCTCATATCTTTTAAGAGGAGTAAATGTTATTTGTGCAATTTTTATTTTAGCTTCTAATGTAATAGGCATAAAAACTCACTCTTATTCTTACATTGCAATTAGCCTCGCTGTGTTTTTGCTCATAATTGCTTGCTATCAAAACATTTGGATTTTTTACATATCTGAAAAGATTGTACAGAATAAAAAGGGCTTATTCTTCTTGAATAAAAAGCATCAATACAACTTTTCTGAAATATCTTCTATATTAATAGATAAATATAACAGAACAGGACGTAGTGCAGAGTATACAGAAATCTCAATTCAATTTAAAGATGGAGAAACTCAAACAATCGAAAATGATAAGACAAAAAAGCTAACAAAAGATATTGCTCTTGCAAAAGAGTTGCAATTATTGATTGGATAAACGCAAATTTTGCTATACTTCATCAATAAAAATAGAGAAAGATAACCTTGAGACTTCTTGCCTCAAGGTTATTCTTTAAAAAGACTAGATGTCTTCTATTTCGAGGGTATATTCTTTGGTAGGTGTTGCTGTTTGAGTTTTATCTGCAAAGTACTGAATTTTAAGAGTTATTTTTTGGTTACTAGCTACTTCAAAGTCTTTATACTCAAAAGATAAAACATTCTTAGCTTTTTCATTAATTGTGAGTGGCTTTTCTTCACCATCTTGAAACACTTTCACAAGTCTATTTGTGTTTTTAGCTGTCTCACCTTGCAAAAGATATAGGTCTATCAGAAAACGCTTATATGCTGAAATATTCATATCAGCTTTGCAAACCCATTTATTTCCTTCTGGCAATTGCACACATTTCTTACCTCTCATAAACATAGATTTGATAATCTCATCTTGAAGAAATGCTGTTACTTTGAAAGGATTGCAAGGTTTGCTATCCAAAGTTAAGTTAAGTGAATATTCCTTTTTAGTCTCTGCAGCATCCACTAAAGAAGTAACATCTAACTCAAAAACATAATTTGTTAATGTTTCGGTTTCAGTTTTTTTCTTTTCAGTAAAATCAGGTAGTACTGCAATTCCAAGCCCCTTATATGCTTTAACAAATAGATAAATCTTTTTATCTTTCGCCAATTCTTTATCAAAACTAAGATAATGAGTGCCATCAACATTTCCTACAAGTTTTTTTTGATATTCAGACGTATTTTCCTTATAAGCAAATTTAAGCTCTTTAATTAGAGGAGCTTTGCTAAAAGCTTGATAGTATGAATCATTATAAAGCTTTTCCTTTGTTGTATCTTCTCCTATTATCTTATAAGAAAATTTAGTTTTGTCCTCTGGCAATTCA
Source organism: uncultured Treponema sp. (assembly GCA_905372205.1). GTDB lineage: Bacteria > Spirochaetota > Spirochaetia > Treponematales > Treponemataceae > Treponema_B. Next base: position 1,741 of record CAJPOH010000211.1, on the reverse strand, counting down.
ATTTGGCATTCAAACCAACCATCAGTTTTTTTCTCAAAATCTTTTTCTTCGGGAGTAACTAGTGCAACCTTTGCTCTAGGATTTGTTGGCAAAACTCGAATCAACCCTTTTGTTGCAAGAGGATATCCATCTGCTAGTTTATTTCCACCATCATCTTGATAAACTAATTCTTGATCTCCTGAAACATCATCTGCCTTTACCTTATCACGAAGAACTTCTGTTATGTAGTAAGTCTTGATTGCCCCTTTTTCTAAAAGAATATATAAATATTGACTTCCATAATTTAAGGCTTGATTTTCTATTGCGTAGGCTTCTTTTGTGATAGTTTCAGAGCCATCAATATACGAAACATTCTTTTTAGAAGCATCTTGCCATGCAGAAATATCTTTAGGCTCCAATAATGTAGCAGAAACAGCATATTTTACAGTTGCATCCGAGTCTTTTGAAGAAACAAAAAAGTGAACATTTTCAGTTCTATCTTCAGACTTAAAATTTGTCTTTGCCTTATAATAAGATTTTTCAGCATCAAACTTAAAGCTAGAATAAACCTTGCTATCAATCTTTTTTGTTGTCGTAGCTTCTGCAAAAATAAGAGAATTTAATTCATTCACTGCATAATGAACTAAATTCACCTTATATTCTTTTTTGTAAGAACGAGTAGTGTTTTCAAACTCTATTTTAAGTTCTTTTGTAGTTCCTACATCTAAAGCTACATCTTTTTTAACAGTCCATTTAGCATTTTCTCCCCATGCAGTTTTCTGAAAGTCAGTTTTTGGGCAAGAAACTCCATCAATTTTTAATGTAAACTCAGCAGTGTCATAATACCAAGTTTCAGGCATTTCAACTTCTACCTCAGCAGAAGCTTTCCCTGCAACAGTAATACTTTCACTTCCATTTTCCAAACTTGCAAAAGCATCTTCTGTTGCAAACCATTTGCCATGAACTACAATCCTACTAATAGGTTCGTACTTTGGCTCATCATAACCTACAATAAATTTTAACACAAATGGACGCTTCCCATCTTCAGAGTATGTGAGAATGAAAACATTATCACCTTTTTTAAGCTCTGTACTGACATCAATTGTGCTTAAAACAGGACTAGCTGTAGTTGATGAAGTAGTAACATCTGTAGTGACATTTTTAATTTCCAGTTTTGGATTTGATGGCGTTCCTGTATACTTCAAAGTAATCTCTAGCTTTGACTCTTTCACATCTCCTATTTTTGTGCTTCCATCAGCTTTTATATCTTTTATAAAAGGTTCTTTGTCAGAAAAATAATCTTTTCCATCTTTATAAAATTGAGCAGTAGGGTCTATATTTTTCCCCTTAAAACTCAATTTTCTAATTTCAGGTAGAGGTGGTAGCTTTTTTAACGTAAACTTATATGTTTTAGCCTCTTTACCTGTTGCGGTAGCATTTATGCTAACTTCTATTCCTTCAAGAGTGATGTTTTCAATTTTTGCAGTTGCCTCTTTCTCTGTAATTGTTGCAGTTGTTCCAGCTATTGTAACAGATAAGCCTGCATAGCTTTCCACAAAAGTTACCTTCACATCTCCTTCTGCTTTTTCTGTTTCTATCGTAGCATTTTCGGCACATGACATATCATCAAATGTTACACTTTCAATCCCAATTTCACTCAACTTTAGTTTTTTTAGTGTAAACTTATAAGAAAATGGTTTTTTACCGTTAGCAGTGCTTTCAATCTTAATTTCTGTTCCTTCTTCACTAATGCTTTCTACTT
>CAJPOH010000210.1 GCA_905372205.1 uncultured Treponema sp. | reverse complement strand
ATAATAGTGAAGGCAAAAGCACAATTTCAATTTTGAAAGAAAAAACTAACTTAGTTTTATTATTTTCTCCCGAGCATGGCTTAAATGGGAATTTCAAAGAAGGAGCATTAATAAATAATGCAATAGACAAAGCCTCGTCTCTAAAAATATATAGTTTATATGGCAAGCAAAAAAAACCAACAAAGGAAATGCTTAAAGATATTGATATTTTATGTTTTGATATTCAAGATGTTGGCTCTAGGTTTTATACATATATATATACAATGGCTTATGCTATGCAAGCATGTGCAGAAAATAGAAAAATGTTTGTAGTTTTTGATCGCCCAAATCCAATTGGCAACAATGTTGAAGGCTTTATTTTGCAAGATGAATTTAAATCATTTGTAGGTTTATATCCAATAGCCCAAAGACATGGAATGACAGTTGGAGAACTTAGCCATATGTTTAATAAAGAATTTGGAATAAACTGCAATCTTAAAATCATTCCATTAAAAAACTGGCAACGTTATTTATATTTTGATGACCTACCACTTATCTGGCTTCCTACTTCACCTAATATTCCAAATGCTGAAACAGCGTTGATATACTCAGGAATCTGTCTTTTTGAAGGAACAAACATCTCTGTTGGTCGTGGCACTACCTTGCCATTTCACTATATAGGAGCACCTTTTATTGATGCAAACGATCTTGCAGAAAAACTTAACGCAGAAAACTTAGAAGGTGTAAAGTTTTTTCCTGCCTATTTCACGCCAAGTTCTTCTATATATAAAGATGAGGCATGTGAAGGGGTTTATATTGCAATAAGCAACAAAAAAAATTTTCAACCTGTGAGAATAGCTATAACTGTATTCAATATCATTAGAAAAACCTACCCCAGTTTTAAAATCAATGATGAAAATATGAAACGTTGTGGGCTTAATTTGCTATTTGGCAATGCTTTACTTATAGAAAAAAACATTGACGAAAAAGCTTTGTTCAAAGCTATGGAAGTTGACGAAAAGAAATTTATCAAAATGAGGCAAGCATATCTTCTATATTAACTGAATGATTTTTTCACAACAAGAAGCCTTTGGCAAAAATAAAAGGACTTTTTCAATTTATTTTAGTTGCTTATTAGAAGCTGGATTTTTATTACTTTTTCATTCTAATTTTATAAAGAAAACAGCCCTTCCCATCAAAAATACAAACTATACTAGATGGGCTTTCTGAAAAGCCCATCTAGTAAAAATATTATGGTAATTCTTTAATGTTTGGAGCAAAGCTAGCCCATTGTTCGGCTACTTGATATTTTGTTATAGAACCTTTGGGTACATAAAGAGTGCATTCTGTAGCTTGCTCCCCCCTAAAAAATGCTAGCATTTCTAATTCTATTGTTGCAGGGTCTTCCACTCGACAAGTTATTTTTTCTATTGAACGTGAAAAGCCAAAAGCAAAAATGCCTATAAAATTGACTGTGTTAGGTAAGTCTACTGTTTTTAAATTTACGTTTTGAAAAAAAGCATAGCCACCTACTTTTTGCAAGGTGGTAGGAGCTATATAGTTAGCGTCTTCTTTTCCTGAAGGGTATTGTATGAGGAGTGTTTTGTCTTTGTCATATAAAATACCATCTTCAGTCATGTATTTTGTATTGGCGGTTGGAATGCTTATGGATGTGAGGGCTGCACAACTATGGAATGGAGCTACCTTAATTTCTTTAATTGAGGCAGGTAGGTTGATAGTTGTGATGTTGTCACATCTGTTAAAAGCATTTGTTCCTAATTTTTCAAGGTTTTGAGGAAAACTAACGCTTGTAAGAGCTTCAACACCTGTGAAAGCTAGACCATCAATTTCAGTGACAGTTGTAGGGATATTAAAGCTAGTGTCAGCTTTTTTTGAAGGATAGGTGAGTAGGCGAGTTTTGCTTATGTTATATAACACACCAGATTCAGCTAGAAAATTTGTGTTACCTGTTGCAACAGTGATTGAAGTCATCTCACTACAATCACTAAATGCTCCCTCTCCGATTTTATTAACACTTGCAGGAATATTAGGATTTTGCAAAGTTGCACAGCCAGCAAATGCTTCTTTGCTTATTTCTTCTAGCCCTTCATTCAAGGTGAGAGAGCTTAAAGCTATGCAATTTGTGAAAGTGTTTTCTAAAATGCGTTTTATTTGTGAAGGTATAGTGATTTGACTTATTGCCTCACAACCTTCAAATGCAGAGCGACCAATCTCTTTGAGAGTTGATGGAAGATGCAAACCTTCCAGTTTTGCACAACCTGAAAAAGCAAACTCTCCTATTGTTTCCAGACCCTCATTAAAAGTGAGTGTCTTCAATTCTTGCACATCTTCAAAAGCTGATTCTTCAATAATCTTCACAGAGATTGGAATATTTATAGTAGTAAGTGATAAAGTTGCTTGAAATGCCCATTTTCCAATGCGAGTTACTGTGCTTGGAATAGTCGCTTCTTTAAGAGCAATTAGATTCATAAAAGCGTAATCCCCTATGTTTGTGCAACCTCCTGCAATGGTTATTTTTGTGATATCTTCTGCAAGATCTATCCACGGCACTTCTTCTAGTGAAGTATAGTCAGGCATTGCTCCTGTTCCTGTAATTTTGAGTGTTTTTACTTCATCAGATTCTTCTATATACTCCCAATGAAGTGGTCCTGTCTCTCCACTTTTTGCAATAGGTGCATTGGATTTAAATGTTGCAGTTATGCTTAAATCGTCTGTAATTTTCACTTTGGTTGTAGCATCTCCATCTTCACCCCCTTCTAGTGGATCTAAGCCAACAATAACCCATTCTTTCACTACAAATCCATCATTTGGGGTAGCCGTGAAAGTAATTACAGTATTCCCTCTTACTTTTTTGTCTTGAGGAATTTCAGGAGATGCTGTTACTTTGCCATTCTCGCTAGCTTCTATGTTTACAGTAAATTCATTCTGATTTAGAAAATATGCGTTGACCTTGATATTTTCTTTTTGAACAATTAATATCCATTCCAATTCAGTGCCATGCACTTCGTTTCCATTCATAGTCCATTTTTGTAGATCATAGTCGTAGTCTGGGTCTGCAGTGAATATCAAGGTTGTTCCTTCTTGCACCATACCATCTGTTGGTAGGGAAGGGGAGACATGTACTGTACCACCCTCTGAAGCAATTACTTCAACTTTTACCTTAATGGGTGGCGTTTTTGATGTTCCTTTACAAGCCAGCATACACGGTACAACCAGCAAATTCAAAGTTGCAATAAACCTAAAAAACTTCTTCATAAATAGCTCCTCATTAGTATATTTTATACCTATTTACCGCACTAAATGCTAAATTTAGCATAATAGGTCTTTATTGATACTGTCAATACTTTTTTTGTTAATTGTTTTTTGGTTATTTGCATTTTAAC
>CAJPOH010000209.1 GCA_905372205.1 uncultured Treponema sp. | reverse complement strand
GCATAGGTTTTAGCAACCCTGTATGTGAAGGTTTTGACTATTCAAATCTAAACCTGTTTAGCATTCGTGGTAAATTCGAACAAAACTTTCAGCAATATGCTCCTACAATCATAATCTATGATATAGAAAATGAAGATAATATGGCAAAATTGCAAGCAAAAAATATGACTCTAGGTGAGATGGAAACTGCTGAGTCAATTGCTTCAATCTCCTTGATAAAGGCTGGACAATCTATAACAATGCAATTGAAAGTGGTAGATGCAACTACTAATACAATTTTGGGTAGTGCAGATTATGCACTGCCTATGGAAAGTATTGAAGATTCAAATAAAATAGAAATTGCTATAGGAAACATCTGTGTACGTGTTTTTGAAAATCTGGGCATCTCTCTTTCTTCCACTCAAATAGCTGTTCTAAAAGGTGAAAAGAGTGTCTTTGAACTTTCTTTTTTGGAGATGGATAGTGAGATAAAGAACATGGATGAACAAATACAAGCTTTACAGAGTGAAATGGATGAGCTTAAAAAGCTGGGAACTTCACAAGATGATTTGAGTCTTAATAAATTGCAAATTGCTCAAGATAAACTGAAAATTAAACGTGATGTTGAAAAAAGACGACTGGAAAGAAAAAAAGAAGATGAAAAAAGACTACAAGAAGAAAAAGAAAGTCTTGCAAAGCGTAGTCAAGAGGCAAATAAAAGAATCCAAGAACAGACAAAAAAGTATGAGCAATATGCATCTAAGGTTAGAAAAGAACAAATGAGGAGTATTTCTTCCTATCAACAAATTTGTGAAGTTGAAAAAATCAAACAAGAACTTCTTTCTATGAGGATTCGTAAAGATGAACAAATAGAAAAGTTTAGAGAAAAAGAACTGGAATATGCAGAAGCAGAATGTAAAAAAATAGATGATAGACCGTTTGAACTTGCAGAAAAAAAAGCAGATGGTCAGCCAATACCTAGAGCTATTGAAGAAAGAAATGAAAGCAAGAAAAAAATAACAGACGAAACAAATGCAAGAATTGCAGATTTTATAAAACAAACAGAAAGCCAACAGCAAGACTATGAAAGAAAAGTTTTTGCAGATATTAGCCAAAATTATGCAATTATGCGAAAAACAAAAACTATCAATTCTGTTAATAATGCAGACACCTTATATTTGAGAGTGGGTAACTATGATGGACAAAAATATGGCTGGATTGCAAACGTTGCTTTTGATTTTGGTTTTACAAATATCGTATGCTATCAAATTTTAATTCCTTATGAATCCCTTTTTGATAAAAAACCTGATATTTCTGAGAAAGAATATATAAACAACGTTGAAGACTATGATAGTTTTTTTAGAAATAATATTCCTGTAGTTTATATAAGTGTAGAGTATTCAGTTTTACCACTTGAAAAAGATAAACCTTCACAGTATCTCGTCAAAATAGCTAAAACTTCTATATATAAGATTGAAACCGATAACAACCTACCACCTAAAAAAATAAGTACAGAAAAAACTATCTTAGAAGGAATTTACGTAGCAGATGTTGTCTCTGACATAAGAACACATAAAGAGAAAAAACTTGATGAAGAAAAATTAAGAAGAGGTGAATTTAAAAAGTCTTATATTGCAGAAAAAACTAGAAAAGAAGAGATGCGTAAAATAGAAAAAGCTACAGAAAAAGAAATACTCAAAACGGAAAGAGAGGCTATGAGAGCTGAGAAGAGCTATAGGAGGGGCATTGAAAAAGAAAAAAGAAAGGAAGCTGCAAAAGAGTTTTTTTCTCCTGCTTGGTACGTAGGTTTTAATGTAGGCTTACAAACATATAAATTTGGTGTTGATACAACTAGAGCTTTTTTAACACTTGATATGCCTGTGTATCCACTCTTTTTAGGCATGGAAGTAGCAATCGGAAGATCAGCTAACAGACAATATTCAAAAGATGAACATATATCAAAAGCATTTGAATATTTAGATTCCAACATTGGTTTTAGGTTGGGGTATCGTATGAGAGGTGCTAAGCAAGGTTGGTTTAGTCCATATTTTTGTGTTAATGGAGGCGTTTCTTTTGTTGACCACAAATCTAGCATTTCTGATATTTCTCAACTAAAAGAAAATTTAACAGGCTACGTAGCAGGCACTTTGGGTGCTAACTTTATATCTAGCTTAGGGATTTTTGGTTTAAGCTATTCATGTGAATATAATGTTATCACAAAAAAATTACAGCACTTACTCGGATTTTCTGTTGGAATAAATATCATTACAGAAAAATAGATATTTTTTGAGGCTAGTATGTTACGGAATGTTTGTTTGTTTGCTGTGTTTTTTTGTTGCTTTTCTTTTGCAAATGCACAAAATTACAACTACACAAATGATGGCGGAAAGGGAAAATCCATTGCATTTGAACAGTCTATTGTGGAAGAAAATGGAGAAGTTGTAAAAAAAGATTCTTTAGTTCAAATCTTTAGAAATACACTTCAAAGTCGTTGGCTTGATAATTCTGCAATAAAAGTTGTTGCCATAGAAGAACTAGAAAGAATAATTAAAGTGCAGAAGCGTAGCCAAGATGCAAGACACAGTGATAAGACTGCAATTGATGCAGGTAATTTTATTGCAGAACTTTTTTCAGCACAAACTACTATTTACATCTCATCTCAAGGCAAATATAGCGTAAGAATTAAAATCACCGATAACGAAAAAGGTTCTCTTGTATCTAATTGGATAAGCGGTGAATATGAAAACAAAGAAGATTTTATTGACTATGCAGCAAATGATGTAGCCTTAAACATACTTCCCATGCTTGGTGTGGAACTTTCTTCACGTGCAAAGCAACGTCTGAGTTATAGAAAAAATAGTGATAGCTCTCTCCTTGAAGCAAGAAAATATCTCGATAACTTAACTTCATCTATTTCTGACCTAGACAAACAGCTATCAGAAGTAACAAAAAGCAAAATGCAAGAAGTTGGCTCTGTTGCAGAAAAAGTAAGAATAGAAACACAGTTGGAACAACTCAAACTTCAAGAAAAAGAGGTAAATGAACGTGTCAAACGACTTGAAGAAGATGAGAGGAGACGTGAAGAAGATAGGCAGAGAGCAAAAAGTAGAAGCGAAGCACTGAATAAAAAGATTGCTAAAAATGGTGTTAAGTATGATAAACTTGCAAACAAAAAAAGAAAGGAATACTCTTCAGAACTTACTTTTAATGCAAGAATCAGCTTGTTTGAAAGAAAAAAGAATGGGTTGCTTTCCTTAAAAACTGATTCCATTGAGAAAATAAAGGCTTATTATTTGCAAGAAGATGAAGATTGCAGAAATGAAATAATAAAAATTGAGGATGCTCCATACACTGCAATAGAAAAGAATGCCAAAGGTAAGATCACTAGTGAAGCGAAAAAAGAAAGA
>CAJPOH010000208.1 GCA_905372205.1 uncultured Treponema sp. | reverse complement strand
GTTGATTATTTTGCTTTTTTAGCTTTGCTTTTAGGTATTATTTTTAAAGAATTAGGAAGCACAACTTTTTTTAGTGTATCATTTCTTCTAAAAACATTTTCTCCTATCACTATCACGCTATCAGGAATTATAATTGAAGTTATATTGTTATCTGCCCAATTTTCGTCATCTAAGCTCCCAAATACACCTTCCGCTAATAACAAAACTGGAAAACCTTCAATTTCTGAAGGAATAATCACGTTACCACCCTTGCCTACATATCCTGTAATAACCACTCCTTCAGCATTAGTACTTAGTTGATACTCAAAATCTGATGCTGGACTAGTATTTTCTGGAAATGAATCAAATACGCATAATAAAAGTACTAAAATTAAACATAAGCCTCTTTTAAACATCTTTGTACTTCTCACTAAATCTCTTAGGATTTTATCAAATCTTAACAATTATTTCAATTCATACAAACCTATTGACTTCATCAAATAAATCTATTGAAATTTAGCCTAGTTTTTAGTTTAATCTATTTATTAGGCAATAAAATGAATAAGGTTTCAATTAGATTTTTTAATGATAAAGAAGTGCGTGCTGTTTGGGACGAAATAAATTCAAAATGGCTATTTAGTGTGATTGATATTATTGGTGTATTAAACGAACAGAACGAATACGAAAAGAATCGTAATTACTGGAAATACCTAAAAGCAAAGCTAAAAAAGCAAAATAATCAACTGGGTAGTGTCACTACCCAGTTCAAACTTGTGGCTCCTGATGGCAAAAAACATCTTTCAAATGTAATTGATTACAATGAAGTAATAGAGCTTGCAAAGAATTTTCCCAACAACAAGTCTATCCCATTTATCCAATGGTTTACTGAAGACACAATAGATGCAAAAAGCAAAACAAAAGCATATTCACTCTTTGAAAGTTCATTATTAGACAGTATTGAAGTTGGAACAACAAAAGGTCTTAAACAGATTCATTCATATCTTTTCGGGGGGCTTTATGATTTTGCTGGTAAAATAAGAACGGTGAATATTTCAAAAGGTGGCTTCACTTTTGCTCCAATAGAGTTTATTGACGAAACACTTTCAAATATAGAAAAAATGTCTGAGTCAACATTTGAAGAAATTGTAGATAAGTATGTTGAAATGAATATTGCTCATCTCTTTCGCGAGGGTAATGGACGTGCCACAAGAATATGGCTAGATTTAATTTTAAAGCATGTATTAAAAAAGTGTGTAGATTGGAGTCAAATCAACAAGGATGAATACTTAGATGCTATGGAACAAAGTGTTTATGACCCTTCTGAAATTAAGAGACTTTTACAAAATGCACTGACAGATAAAATAAACGACCGTGAAGTATTTATGAAGGGAATAGATTATTCCTATTACTATGAAGAAGAATGAACCCCTAAGGAGGCACTGATTAATTCGAAAGCGAATTAATCAGTGGCATCCTATGAATCCTTAACCTTTCGATAAGTTGCCATCCAACCATAACTTATGGCAACTTGAGAAAGTGAGGGAAACGCTGGTTAAATGCTCTCCTAGCTTTAATCAGCGTTTCCCTAACTGTGTAGCCTCACCACCCAGTTCAAACGAAATCCATATAGACGAATTTAGAAAATCAAAAAGCATCACTAGAATCCTAAAAATTCATGTTGACAGCCACTTACTTATTTGTTACTATCCTAATCGTATTTTTTAACTTTGCACTTATTCTTGCACTATGAAGTGTTGAAAAATGCACAAAATTTTATATTTTCATTTATAAGGAGTGTAAAAAAATGAAAAAAATATTTGGTGTTGTTTTGTTGAGTGTTATGTCTTTGAGCTTTCTTGTAGCTCAAGAGGAAGATGAGTCCTCATTTGGAAAGCCTTCTTTCAGTTTAGAAAATGAGACGACTATTAAAGGGGCAAAAAGTGGAGAAAAAGAAACCAAAGGAAACTTTGTGCTTAGTGCTGACGATTTTGAAAATGAAACTACTGCAAAGTTTTCTGTAGGTTTTGCTATTGGCGAGAATTTCAAATTAACACCATATGTTTCCGATTCAGTGGTTACTGGTATGGTTGATGCAGGAAATAAATTTGCTGTTATTTTCAAAAAGAATAGTTTTGGAATTGGTCTTGGTGCTAGCTATAAGCCTATTGATATGTTGTCTATTAAATTTGGCTTGGGCTATGTTTCAAGATATTCACTAGATGATAAATGGGATGGTCAAAGTTTAGGTAATGGTGTTAAGTTTAATGTTGGGCTCGGGCTTTCAGTGGATTCCATCTTCTTAGAGGCTGGGCTTGGATATAAGTTTGATGGAATGTTTGCAAATGAAACAAAAGAAATATTAACAGATGTCAAAAAGCTTAAATATGGAAAAATAAAGAATGTTATCACTCTTGATGCAACATTTGACTTTTTCAACTTCATTAAAGATGGGCTTAATTCTGGTTTAGTTTTGTCAAATGAAACAAAGATTTCATCAGGCTGGCAACACTTGGGACGTTCATCTGAAAAAGCAGATTATGATGGTGAGAAAAAAGTTGAAAATGAGTTTGGAATTGGTTTGCACTTTGCACCAATCGACTACTTAGACTTCTCTTTCTTAGTGAAGGTTGCTTCTGAAGCTAAGAAGAAGTATGCTTATAATCCAATCGAGAAAACTGGAAAATATGAAGATGGAGATAAAACAACTGCAGTAGCTCTTTCTTTAGGTTTGGCATTCTCAAAAGATATGTTTAGTTTTGGAATTGAATACAATCCAGTGCTCAGTGCAAAAACAACTGATAAAGATGGCAAAGTGACCGAAGAAAAAGACTTAGAGCATGAATTCAAAATTGCTGTAGGTATTGGTCTATAGTTTCTAACCCAGTGTTGATGTAAAAAGCCGATTTTGACGTTGCGTCAAGGTCGGCTTTTTCATTGGTCTTTGGATTAGTACTCAGTGCAATACATCTAGCACCCTCCCCCAGCCCTTTCATTTTTGAGTTTCTTTCATTATAATACCATAGCTATCCTTAATTTGTTTTTAAGTAAAATTAACCATAACAAAAGATTTTTTAAGGAGTCAGTATGATAAATGAGAAAACAGACACATTAACTGAAATAGAAACTTTCACAGCACGAAATGATTACGCATTCAAGAAAATATTTGGAACAGAAGAAAATAAGGATATTTTGATAGAGTTTCTTTCACTTGCAACAGAAATAAAAAAGACAGACTTTGAAGATATTAAGATTGAAAATAGTGAATTATCTCCACAGTTCTATCAAGATAAAGCAGGACGCTTGGATATAAAAGTTATATTAAAAGATAAGAAGAAGATAGATATAGAAATGCAAAATATTTATTTCAACTATTATCCAAAACGGAGTATACTTTATTGGTGCGAGTTATTTATTGAAAGTTTT
>CAJPOH010000207.1 GCA_905372205.1 uncultured Treponema sp. | reverse complement strand
ATGAAGTATTTGGGGATTCCAACAGCTCGATATGAAAGTTTCACTGATTATGATGAAGCTTGTGAGTACTTTTCTTCCTTCAAAGATACTCCTGTTATAAAGGTTGATGGCTTAGCTAGTGGTAAAGGCGTGTTTCTTGCCTCAAGCGTAGAAGAAGGAAAAGAGATACTGAAGTCTATAATGAAAGATGGCATCTTTGGAAAATCAGGTGAGAAAGTGATAATAGAAGAAAGACTGCAAGGAGAAGAACTTTCTTTGATGGCTTTCTCTGATGGGAAGGATATAGCACTCCTACCTGTGAGTAAAGACCATAAACGGTTGCTTGATGGCGATTTGGGGCCAAACACAGGGGGCATGGGGGCTTTTGCTCCTCATCCAAATTATTCAGACAAACAAATTGAAGGCTTTGCTAAAATCACTATTGAACCCATAATAAAAGAAATGGCAAAGAGGGGAACACCTTATAAGGGTATTCTCTATGCGGGACTTATGATAGCTAAAGATGGTGTGAAAGTGTTGGAATATAATTGCAGGTTTGGAGACCCAGAAACTCAAGTGCTTATGGAGCTTTTTGAAGGTGATATTGTGCCAACGTTAATTGCATGTAGTGAAGGCAATCTGTCCTCAAATCTTCCAAAATGGAAAAAAGCCTTTGCTATAACTGTTGTTATGGCGAGTGGAGGTTATCCTGAAGGAAAAATAGTTCCCGTTCCTTTAAAAAAAGATGAGTTAAAAGAAGAGGATTGTGTGAAAGTTATTCATGCAGGCACTAGCCTTATCGATGGAATTCTCTATGCAACAGGTGGCAGAGCATTGTGTGTAACCTCTTGCAATGAGGATGCTAATATTGCTATTAAAGCTGTGTATAATAAGATTAGTAAGATTAGTTTTGAGAATTCTCAATATAGAAAAGACATTGCAAAGTAGGTTTTAAGGAGTTATCAAATATGGCTGATGAAAAAAAGAATAGTGCTTATGGAGATTCAGGGGTTAACATAGACGCAGGCAATGAAGCCGTGAAAATGATGAAAGAGCATGTTCGCACAACCTTTAATGCGTCTACACTTTCGGAGCTAGGCTCTTTTGGAGGGCTTTATAGCACAAGTGAGCTATTAAAAATGAAAAGACCTGTGCTTGTTTCTTCAACAGACGGGGTAGGCACTAAAGTGAAGATTGCAACAGAAGCAGGCGTTTTTGGGACTGTTGGGCAAGACATTGTCAATCACTGCATTGATGATATTTTAGTGCAAGGAGCTAAGCCACTTTTCTTTTTAGATTACTTTGCAACGTCTAAACTAGACCCTAAAATTGCAGCAGAAGTGGTGAAAGGTATGGCTTTAGCTTGCAAGGCTTCTGGTTGTGTTTTGATTGGTGGAGAAACTGCCGAAATGCCAGACGTGTATTTGCAAGGGGAAATGGACATTGCAGGCACTATTGTGGGGGTTGTGGAAGAAGATGCAATACTACCTAAAAAAACAATAAAAAAAGGGGACGTTTTAGTTGGACTAAAGTCTCATAGTCCTCACACAAATGGCTATTCTCTTATTAGAAAGGCATTCAAAGGCGTTAAGCTAGACACTGTTTTTGAAGAATTAGGTAAGCCATTATCCGAAGTTTTATTAACTCCTCACCGATCCTATCTTAGCTTAGTGCATCCAATTTTGCAAACTGAGCCAGACTTAATCAAAGGCATTGCACATATAACAGGTGGTGGTTTTATAGAAAACATTCCACGCATTTTGCCAAAAGGAAATAACACACATTTTGTTGCAAAAGTGGACACATCAAGTTGGGAAGTTCCTCCTCTTTACAAACTAATTCAAAAGAGGCTAGATGTTCCAAAAGAAGAAATGTATAGAGTGTTTAATATGGGTATAGCTTTCATCTTGATTGTAGAAAAGCAAAACGTAGCTAAATTGCAAAAGATGATAGGCGAAGAAAGCTATATTATAGGTGAAATAGACGAAAGAAAAGGAGCAGGAGAACCTATTACAGAGCTTATTCTATAATGCAAAAAGCCTTAAAAAAGTGTTATAACTTTTTTAAGGCTTTTTTATTCAAGGCTACCAAAAGCCCTATCAATTATTTTGTAAATTATCTATAAACCACATAGCTAGAAACAAGCCAGAAGTTTAACATATTATCTCCCATGGCTTTTTGTGCTTTAGGGATGGCAAAGCTAAAAGTGCCGTCGGTTAGGCTTCCCTTATCTAAAGGAATAACTACAGGCGGTACTATACTTCCCGGACACCAATTAGAGCGATTTAAGTCTGAAGAAGTTTGTCCCCCTCCCACATCGCCAGATGTGGGATTCCATTTCCTATATTCTTTGCAACTCTCAATCCATGGAGTAAATTTATGAATCTCTTTATTATTGAGAGAAATTATGTTTTCGCGTTTAGTAAATTCATCACCACCGTCATAACCGCCATGTCCTGTTGTTGTGTAATAAAGTTTTGCTTCTTTCTTAGCTTTTGCGTTAGATTTTACCTTTATTCCATCCTTATAATGAGCAAAAACATCAGGATAATTTTGCCCTATGTAAGGAACTGTGTTGATTAGTGGCAAAACTTTATATTTTTCTATTGGCTTGTTTTCTTTGCTTTCTGTTATTTCTAACTTCACATCGATTAAAAAACCTCCTTTAACCCATGTGTCAATCCAACAACCTAAATATGCATCATCTTCTAAGAGTGAATATAAATGACTGATATCGCATTCCCATTTTACGTCCCTTTCCCAAGCATCAATTCCAGCTGGTGTGGGTTGGTTAGAAAAACAACCTACACCAAACGGGGTCATAAACCTCATCGCCTCAACACAAGGTTCATAATCTTCTAATTTGATAATACCCGGATATTTATTCAAATCTCCTTCCATACCGGGATATTTACTACCTTTTGCAATACTTATTGGATTTACCCCATCCTTTGAATCACTTAAAATAAAGATTGAACCAGAACGATCATAAGGGTCCCCACCAGAAACTAGGCAAACTTTTAACTTTACGCTCACATTTCGTTCATATTTCGGTATCTCAAATTTTTTTAAGACCAACCTTCCGTTCACCAATCTTATAACTCCATTTGCATCTGGAGCATTGTATCCATTAGGAACTTTTTTGCTATCAAAAACTATTGGAGTATTCTTAAAAACTTCAATTGTTGCATCCCCCAAAGCTTTATAATCCTTTTTGTTTGGCTGAGGATTATCATCTCCTTTATGCCCCTTGCAAGAAAAAATTAGAAAAACCATCAATAAAGAAAAAATAACTCGTTTACTCATACTAAACTCCTTATGTAAAGTAACTAGCATAATTGTACACTATTTTTTTCTGAAAAGTATAGTAGATTTTTTCTATATGAAAACATCAAAAGTGAGCCAATAAAAGTAAAATTCTTTCAATATGTAAGATAAG
>CAJPOH010000206.1 GCA_905372205.1 uncultured Treponema sp. | reverse complement strand
AGATAAAACTATGCGTGGAGAGAAAAGAAAGGGCGTTTCGATACGCATAAAGCTAGTTTTAATCTTTGGTGCATTAATTGCCGTGGCATCTTTTATGCTGGGGCTTTTATCTATGGTTATTGCAAAAAAAGCAGTAACAGAAAAAGTTTCAACACATCTAATAGACAAAGCTTCAAGTACTGCAGAGATTATTGATGGGAGAGTTGCTTCGTTCTTTCAGTTTATAGAAGGAATTGCAAGAATGCCAATTTTTAGAGATGCTTCTGCTTCTTACAAGGAAAAGTTAAAACTTCTTAGTAAAGAAGCTGCTTTTAATGAACGAATAGGGGCATTCAATTTGTATGATCTTAGTGGTTCTAGGAGATCTGCAAATGGAACTTTAGTTTCTATTAGTGACCGTGAATGGTTTCAAGAAGCAAAGAAAGGGAGGCACTTTCTTGCTGAACCTTTGCTTTCACGTTCTGTGAATCAATGGCTTTTGATTTTTGCTGTTCCAGTATATGATGATAATCATTCAGTAATAGGTGTATTAAATGCAACTGTGGAAGCAAAGTTTTTATCAGATGACATTAAAGATATTGTAGTAGGGCAAACAGGTGGTTGTTACATTTTAGGACGCAAGGGAATAATGGTTGCTCATAGTGATTTGGACATGGTTACGAGCCAATTTGATGCAATGAATAGCAATGATACAACTGTTTCGTCTTTGCGAGAATATCTAACACAAGCTTTTAAAGACACTAAAAGCGAAGTTGATTATTATGATTATAAAGGCATTTCGTACATAGCTTCTCATGCAACAATGAAGTCAACAGGTTGGAAAGTGATTATAAAAGCTCCTGTTGAAGAATTTATGGGAACAATTAAAACATTGCGTTTGTCTATGTATATCTCTGGTTTTTTTATTTTGATTTTTGCTCTTGGAATTGTTTACATGGTAGCTTATAAGATTATTAAGCCAATTCGAATCTCTGTTGATGCATTAAAAGGTATTGCTCAAGGTGATGGAGATTTAACGGTACGCCTTCCCATAGCTGGAAATGATGAGATGACAGATCTTTCTATATATTTTAATCAAACTATAGAAAAGATAGGCTCATCCGTTAGAAATGTTGAAAATAATGCTCACTTAATGGAAGGAATTGGCTCAACTCTTGCAAATGATATGACAGAAACTGCTAGCAGTGTGCATGAGATTAGCTCAAATATTGATGGTGTCAAGCAACAAGCGTTGACACAGGCAGCTTCTGTGACAGAAACTGCTAGCACTATAGAAGAAATTATTAGAACGATAAAACAACTTAATTCTAGTATAGAAAGTCAGGCAGCGAGTGTTGCAATGTCTTCTAGTAGTATAGAAGAGATGGTTGCAAATATTGCAAGCATAACAAATACACTAGAAAAGGCTGATGGTGTAATCAAAGAATTAAGCACTGCAACAAAAGATGGAAAAACTACGCTAGAAGAATCAAACACAGTAACACAAAAGATTGCAGAAGAATCAGGAGCATTGATGGAAGCTTCTACTGTGATTCAACACATAGCTAGCCAAACAAATTTACTAGCTATGAATGCAGCTATTGAAGCAGCTCATGCGGGCGAGGCAGGAAAAGGCTTTGCAGTTGTGGCTGATGAAATTAGAAAGCTTGCAGAAGAGTCTGCAATGCAAGGAAAGACTATCACCACAACGCTTAAACTCCTTTCAGGCGAGATTGAAGGTTTATCAGAATCTTCCAAGATTGTAGATACAAAATTTACCGCAATATTTAGTTTAGCTGAAGAAGTGAGACAAATGAGTTCAGTTCTTACTTCTGCAATGCAAGAACAAGAAAACGGTAGTCGTGAAGTGCTTCAAGCAATTAAAGATATTAATGCTATTACGAGCGAAGTGCAACAAGGTTCTGCTGAAATGCTACGAGGTGGTGAAGGTGTTGCAGTTGAAATGCAAAAACTAGATGGATTAACAAGAGTGATTACTGATAGCATGAATGAAATGGCAGCAGGAGCTGTGCAGATTAGTAATGCAATGCAGGAAGTTTCTGATGTAGTGCAACAAAACAAAGCAAGTATTGCAAGTCTAGTTCAAGAAGTTTCAAAGTTTAAAGTATAGGTGTAGAAATAAAGGTTGTGATCAGCGTTAGCCTAGTAGTTACGCTTGCAGTAATTTATCCCTTTCTAAAGTTGCCATAAGTTACGGCTGGATGGCAACTTGTCGAAAGGTTAAGGTTTCATAGGAGATATGTGATTAATTCGTTTTCGAATTAATCAGTGCCTTCTTAATTTTTTATTCGTTTAAGTCATGGAAAGCATAAACTATTGAATTGGTTTTGCTATCTGGTAATTCTATATGTTGTTTTAGGAACTTTTTGTAGTTTTCAAATTTGCTTGTTATGACATAGTCATCGAAGTTGCTTCACTTAAATAATTCTTTTTTTATTCAATCTTGTCTACTTACTTCTTTTATGATAAGATCGGCTATCGTTTAAATATGAGGTATTAGGAGAGAAAAATGATAGAAATCAACGCAATGGGTTTGGAGTGTCCACAACCTGTAATTAAAGCAAAACAAGCAATAAACGAGAACGCAAAGAAGGAAGAGATTCTTGTTCGTGTTGATAATGATGTTGCAGTGCAAAATCTTACAAAATTAGGGAATCAAGTGGGGGCAAAGATAACTGCAAAAGAGATTTCAAAAAAAGAATTTACAGTGCTTTTTAATTTTGCACAAACCAATGGTTGCCAGTTGATTGATGATATTTCAAGCATAAAAGTTAGTGACTATGTTGTAGCCATAAGTGGAGATAAGATGGGAGGAGGCGAAGATGAATTAGGACTAAAGCTTGCAGAAAGTTTTGTTTATGCTTTAACAGAGCAAGATATCAAGCCAAAAATGGTCTTGTGCTATAATTCGGGTGTTTTTCTCACTTCTAAAAATGAAAAAACTATCGCAGACTTAAAAAAGTTGGAAGAAGCTGGTTGTGAAGTTCTTTCTTGTGGTTTATGCCTAGACTATTATAAACTCAAAGAATCCCTCAAAGTTGGAACTATCACAAATATGTATCGCATTGTGGAAGTATTGAGAAGCCACCACGTTGTACGCCCTTAAAAATGTGTGATGAAAATGATTATTCCATAATTTCTTTTCCCTCCACTCATCATGCAATGGCGGGAGAAAAGATAGCAATGAGTGTTTGTAAAGAGAATGAAGCAAGATTGATCCCAGTGCCACCTGAAGTGTCAGCTGGTTGTGGTTTGGCATTGAAGATTCCTTCTAACGAGCTAGATATTGTATTGAAGACTTTAAACGAAGAGGGGGTCAAGCCTGAAAGTGCTTTTTTTGTGAAATGTTCTAATGGTAAAAAAACTTATATACAAAAAGATGAACTCTAAAGATCAATTATAGTTTTTAGATATCAGAAT
>CAJPOH010000205.1 GCA_905372205.1 uncultured Treponema sp. | reverse complement strand
ATGTACTGCCCCCATTCTGTACAGCATTGGGTGTGCAAACCCCGCTATATCGCGACCGCATTCTGTACAGCAACGAGGTGCAAACCCCGCTATATCGCGACTGCATTCTGTACAGAAACGCATGGCGATATAGCGGTGCATTGCCTTTACAGGCAATGCTTCTCTTATTTAGTAACAATTGAAGAAAAAGCTGATTAAATCACTTATCTTAATGACCCTCAAGCATCTTGAAAAAGACAACAAAGTCCTTTCAAGATAGGCAATATTTTTACAATTTACACTAGATTAATAAGTCCAAATAAAACTATTGCATAATAGCCCTCTTTAGAGTAAACTACTCAGTTTATGTTGTAGTGGTCCTTATACTTAGATTTCGGAGCATTGCACAAATATAATTCCAATATAGAGGGAGATAATTATGAGTATTGATATTTCAAAAATGAGGAATATCGGAATTAGTGCACACATAGACTCAGGAAAAACCACTCTTTCTGAGAGGATTCTATTCTATTGTGGTAGAATTCATGCGGTGCATGAAGTTAGAGGTAAAGATGGCGTAGGGGCCACTATGGACAACATGGAGTTGGAAAAAGAAAGAGGAATTACTATTCAATCTGCTTCAACCCAGGTTAAATGGAAAGAAACAACAATTAACGTTATCGACACTCCGGGGCACGTAGACTTTACTATTGAGGTTGAGCGTTCTCTTCGCGTTCTTGATGGGGCTATTTTGGTGTTGTGTTCTGTAGGTGGCGTTCAATCTCAGTCAATCACTGTGGATAGGCAATTAAAACGCTATCATGTTCCACGCATCGCTTTTGTCAATAAGTGCGATAGAACGGGTGCTAACCCATTGAGAGTGCGTCTTCAATTGCGTGAAAAACTTGCATTGAATGCTTATATGATGCAACTTCCTATTGGTCTTGAAGATAAACTTGAAGGTGTTGTCGACCTAGTAACAATGAAAGCTTTGTATTTTGAAGGAGATAGTGGAACAGAGATTAGAGAAGCTGAAATTCCTAGCAACATGCTCGAAGAAGCACAAAAATATAGAGAGGAGTTGGTTGATGCTGCCACTATGTTCTCTGATGAACTAGCAGAAGCATTTCTTGAAGGAAAAGAAACTGTAGAAATGATCCGCTCAGCTATAAGGAAAGGTACACTACAAGAACAATTTGTTCCTGTTTTTTGTGGTTCTGCTTATAAGAACAAAGGTATTCAGCCATTACTTGATGCTGTAACATATTATTTGCCAAATCCTACAGAAGTTGAAAATACTGCATTAAATCTTGAAGATGAAGAAAAGCCTATTGTTCTAGGACACGATGCTAAAGCTCCTGTTGTTGCTTTGGCTTTTAAGCTTGAAGATGGCAGATTTGGGCAGTTGACATATATTAGAATATATCAAGGAACGGTGAAAAAGGGAGAGGATTTGGTCAATTCTCGCACTCATAAGAGTGTAAAGATTGGTCGACTTGTGCGAATGAATTCTGCTACTATGGAAGATATTACAGAGGCAGGGCCTGGAGACATTGTAGCTCTTTTTGGTGTTGATTGTGCATCTGGCGACACCTTTTGTAATGGAAAGATAAGTTATGCGATGACTTCTATGTTTGTGCCAAATCCTGTTATGTCATTGTCTATCACTCCAAAAGAGAAAAAAGATGCAGACCAGATGAGTAAAGCTCTTAATAGGTTTACTAAAGAAGACCCAACTTTTAGAGCTTTCGTTGACCAAGAATCAAACCAAACAATTATACAAGGAATGGGAGAGCTACACCTAGACATCTACATTCAGAGAATGCAAAAAGAATATAATTGCACTGTAGAAGTAGGGCGTCCTCAAGTTGCATATCGTGAAACAATCACAACAAAGGGTGAGTTTAACTACACTCACAAAAAGCAAACAGGTGGAGCTGGTCAATATGGTCGTGTTGCAGGCTTTATGGAGCCTGTTGAAGGCAAAGATTATGAGTTTGTAAATATGATTAAGGGAGGAGCTATACCTACTGAGTATGTTCCATCTTGTGATAAGGGCTTTAAGGAAGCAGTTAAAAAAGGCTCTCTAATAGGCTTTCCTATTGTTGGGGTTAGGGTTACAATTAATGATGGGCAGTATCACCCTGTTGACTCATCTGATATGGCATTCCAGTCTGCTGCAATTGGTGCTTTCCGTGAAGGTTATAAAAAAGCAGAACCTACTATTTTGGAACCATTGATGAAGGTTTCTGTTGATGTACCACAAGAATTTCAAGGAAATGTTTTTGGGCTTATTAATCAAAGACGTGGTGTTATTGTTTCTTCTACTGAAGAAAATTCCAATGCCAATGTTGAAGCAGAAGTTCCATTAAGTGAAATGTTTGGTTTTGCTAGTATTTTGCGTTCTTCAACACAAGGAAAAGGTTCTTTTTCTATGGAATTTGAAAAATATAGTAAGTGTCCCAAAAATATAATGGAAGCTCTTATAACTGAATATGAAGAAAAAAGAAAGGCTGAACAAAAATAAATTTTAAGGAGTGAATGATGGAATTAAGTGAGTTGATTAAAAAAAGTCCAATGCGAAAGTTTGAGTCTAACCTTAGAGGTGGCTTAAAATATGGTGAAGTTGGAGTGATTACAGCAGAAAAAGGAGCAGGAAAATCTTCATTATTGGTTCAATTAGGCTTGGATCAACTTCTCAAAGGGAAATCTTTAATCCATGTGTCTTTTAATCAGGAACTGGATCATACTTTTGAGTGGTATAACAACATGTTTAATGAAATTGCAAAAATGAATAAGCTTGAAAATGCTAAAGACTTGAAAGAAGAAATCTTCAGAAGAAGAGTTGTTTTGAATTTCAATCAAAGTGTTGTTCGTACTGAGCATATTTTAACTACTGTTAGAGCTTTTAGTTCAAATGTTGATTCTAAACCTGACTTACTTTTGTTTGATGATTTTAATTTTGGCAACGCTTTGCCAGAGGCACTAAAAATCTTAAAAGCATTTACCACAGAGTTAGGCATTGCAACTTGGTATAGTGCATCTTCTGATGTACGCACTTGTGTTGTTGCACCTGAATTGACATCTTATATTGATGACATTACAGTTTTGCTTTACTTAGGCTTTAAAGATCAGTATGTACCAATTAAAGCAATTAAAGAACGTGACAAAAAAGATGTTGAGCTAGGTGTTGGTTTTGATCTTACCACTATGCATCTAATTGAAAAATAATTTTCTATTGCTTGTTTAATCTCCAAATGCTTGGGCGTTTGGAGATTGGGGGTGCTTTGATCCCGTTGGTTTATACATATAAAGCAGAATTAAGAGCTTTAAAAAATGAGTATAAGAAGTTATGTGTTGCAGAATGGTCTATGTTTATAACACAAGTTTCAGATTTAATAAACAATCCAAAGGATTATAATCACATTATTTTTAATCAGTACATAGA
>CAJPOH010000204.1 GCA_905372205.1 uncultured Treponema sp. | reverse complement strand
GATTAGGATAGACAGAATAGGAAATCACTGATTGAAATTATATTATTGCTAGCCTAATGTCAGGGGCTTTTGCCCCCTGCGGACAATAAAGAAATTTATTGTAGTGTGGTTGCATTCGCAACCACAACCTGTCCACTCCTTACGGAGTGGCGACGAGAGGAAGTTTATTGGAATGTGGCTACAGCCGTAGCCACAACGTGTCAAAGCGGAGCATTTAATCAGCGTTAGTCTAGTATCTACAGCGGCAGTAACCCTAACTTTCTCAAATTACTATAAATTATGATTAGATGGCAACTTATCGACTTGAAAGCTCGAAGAGAAAGGCTAAAGATTCATAGCAGGAGACATCTGATTAATTCGCTCTCGAATTAATCAGTGCATCCTTAAATAATATAGCTAAGCTATATTATTTTGAGGTTTCCATATTGAAAAAATTGTCAATTTATGCTTTCATATAGTTGCCATGCGTTTATTTAAAAAACTCATCTATTTGTATCTTTGTTTTTTGCTTTTCATCCTGTGTGCGGGTTCTTTTTGTTTGGGTTTTATGCTTTCAGCAACATATAATACTAAAACCCAAGAGCATTTTACAAGTTTTAATCCAGCGTTGCCATCAAAAGTTTTAGATATTAGAGGAGATCTAATTACAGAATTCTCTATGGATGAAAAAAGAGAAATAGTTTCTTTTGAAAACATCTCTGATAATCTCATCTATGCTTTAATTGCCAGGGAAGATAGAACATTTTTTGAACACAAGGGCTTCAACTTAAAATCAATTTCAAGAGCAATTGCAGGTATATTGCTACATAAATCATTTGGTGGAGGAAGTACTATAACACAGCAAATTGCCGGCTCTCTTTATTGTGATAGAAGTGAAAAAAGCTTGAAAAGAAAAATTTTAGAGCTTTGGTATGCTGTGCAAATGGAGCGTCGTTTTTCCAAATATGAGATTATAAACTTATATCTCAACGAAGTATATTTCGGTGGTGGCACTTATGGAGTAGGAGCTGCCTCTCGTTTTTACTTTGGACACTCTGCAAAAGAGCTTACCCCAGCTGAGTCTGCACTCTTAGTTATCCAGCTTTCTAATCCTGCTAATTACAATCCATTTGAACACCCTGATGTTGCAAAAATGAGGCAACAGTATGTTTTAGATGAGATGGTGGAATTACGCTTTGTTACTAGAGATGAAGCTACATCTTCACTTAATGATTATTGGGATTCTTTTGACTACACACGAGTTTCTCTTTCTGCATGGTTTACGCGTGAAGATAAGGCAAGATGGTTTTCTGAGTATGTAAGACGTAAATTGGAAGATTTACTTTATGGTACTATGGATATCTATACAGATGGCTACACGGTTCATACTACTTGTGATTTAAGACATCAAGCAGTAGCTGATGCTGCAGTTTCTTCCTATATTGAAATAGCAAATCAGAGGGTGCAAAGGTCTTTATCTATTCGCAATGTTCCAAGCACAAAATACGCAAATATTTCTTCTCTATTAGCAATATGTTGTAACATTGAAAACCTACATTTAGGAGAAAAAATGGTGCGTCATAGAGCTAACACATACTATGGTAGTGATGTAGCTCCCTTAATGGACGTAGTTTCTTCACTTATAGGGGCAGAACCTCTTAAAAAACTTTCAAAAAGACAAGTTGAAAGAATAAGACAGGGGATGTCTAAAAATGTAGTAGAAGGAACTTTAATTTCAATCGAAAATGAAACTGGTTACATAACATCCATTGTTGGTGGTGGCAAATTTAATGAAAACAACCAACTCATAAGAGCTACACAAGCTAAATTGCAAGTAGGAAGTACATTTAAGCCACTTTTATACTCAGCAGCTATAGATTCACGAAAAGTTACTGCTAGCACTCAACTAGAAGATACTCCTCAAGTTTTTGTCAATGCCAGTGGCATTCAATATGTTCCAAATAACTTTTCAGGAAAATGGAGTGGAACAGTGCTTTTATATGAGGCTCTTCCAAAATCTCTAAATATTCCTGCCGTGTCTTTATTAGACAAAGTTGGCTTTGAACCTGTCATTCAACGTGCAGCAGCCTTAATTGGCATAGAAGACGCAAACGAAATAGAAAAAACATTTGACCGTGTCTACCCACTAGCCTTAGGTGTTGCAAGTATCACCCCATTACAATTAGCAAGAGCTTTTGCTATTTTTGGTAATCAAGGAAAAGCTGTTGAGCCTTTTGCAATCCGCACTGTAGAAAATAGAACAGGAAGTATTGTCCTTGATGTTGAAAAGGACATGCGTATTGCACAAAGACGAAAAGAAGATGGAATTCAAGTTATAAGTCCTCAGAATGCTTATATAATCACTAACATGCTTCAACAATCCTTGGTTATAGGGACTATGTATGGCTCAACTAAAGGAGGAAATCGGTTTACATACAAAGATGAAAGAACAGGCAAGACTTTTAAAATGCCAGTGGCAGGAAAAACTGGAACTACACAGAACTTTACAGACTCTTGGACCGCATCATATTCACCATATTATACAACTGTGGCATGGTTCGGGTTTGATAAGCGTGGACAATCTTTAGGACCTTTGAGTACGGGAGCCGGTCTTGCCTCTTATGCTGTTGCTGACTATATGGTGGAAATACATAAAGGAAAACCATATAAAGATTTTGTAAGGCCTGAAACAGGTTTAGTGAGAGCAACTGTTTGCAAAAAATCTGGTTTTTTACCTTCTTCAAAATGCAGTGATGGGACAGTATCATTGTATTTTTTAAGAGGAACACAACCTACCGAAATGTGTAATTTACATGAAAATGCTCAGAAAATGAAAGAACTTGCAATTGATAGGCTAAAATTAGAAACTAACGATTTTGAAAGCATGTTTGGAGTATCCGATACTGATACACTTGTAATTGATCCGGATGTTTTTGCAGAAGATAATGTTATAGAAACTTCTCCTCAAGTAAATGAGAATAATGAAGAAGATGAAGACGAAACTGAAGAAGAAGAAATTGATGAGGTAAATCCATGGCTTTAGAAAATATTGATATTAACTCTATAAAAGTGAAAAAAAGAATTCGTGAAAAAACTGTTTCAATACAACCTTTAGTTGAAAGCATACAAAAATATGGGCTTTTAGAGCCTATTGTTATAGACACTAGTAAAAGACTCGTCGCTGGTTTTAGACGATTAGAAGCTTGTAAACAATTAGGTTTTAAGACAATTTTAGCAAATATTGTGAATATTGAAGATTCTGAAACGTTTTTGCTCTTAGAGATTGAAGAAAACACGTGTCGGTGTCAATTCTCAGAAGAAGAATTATTAAAAGCAAAGAAAAAACTTGAAAAGATAAGACATCCTAATTTTTTTGTTTGGCTTTGGAACAAGATTGTCTCCTTTTTTACTAGAAAAGAGAAATCTCTTGTAAAATAATGCTAGATTTAAC
>CAJPOH010000203.1 GCA_905372205.1 uncultured Treponema sp. | reverse complement strand
CATTCTAATAGGAAACGTCAACATAGTTTGCTAAGTCTTCTTCTTTTGCATAAACGCTCTTTGCATAGTTGGTTTTTATGGGGAACTTTGAGATTTCTTGTCTTAAAGCTATCATTTTTTCGTTTAAGATTAGTCTATTTTTTTCGTTTTGTTTTTTCACAGTTTCTTGCAATCTACCTAAGTCACTTTTTAATTGTAACACGTTTTTATCTTGAGGATTAGAAAGATAGTACATTTTTTCGATTGGTTCTATAACTTTCTGAATGTTTACAATGTTTTGAATTATGTTGTTTTCAAGTTCTGTATGATGCATAACAGCTTCAATGTTGTTTTGTTCAATGCTTTTTTCTTGCGTTTCTAAGATAGTTAAATATTCATTAAACTTATCTCGTTGTTCTTGCAACAAAGACTTAAATCTTTTTAGAACAGCAACTCTTGTCTCCAATTCTGAATGACTTAGTTTTTTTTTATCCATAGCCCGATTCCTACTTTTCTTTTAAGCTTTTTTACTTTGAGTTTCTTCTGAATTTATTACATCTTGCCAAGCAGAACGTAAATCTTTCATCATAACAAGAATGTCTTTTAGTATGCTAAGATCTTTCTTTATGTTCGCTTGCAAAAGTTGTTGATAGAAGTATGAATAAATCGCCATAAGGTTGTTGGCGATTTGCCCACCTTTTTCTGTGTTTAGAGATGCCATAAGTTCTGTGATAATTTCTTGTGCTTTGATTATATTATTGTTGATTTGTTCTATAGAAGTGGGTGGTAATTTCTCTACGTTCAGAAGATTTATTGTTGCTTCGATTTTTTTTATTCCTTCATCATACAACATCAAAATTAAAGTTCCCTGACTTGCTGTTTTGATTGATGTTTGTTTATACGTAGATAGCATCTTTGCATTATAATTCATAGATTCACTTCCCTCCTAGTGATTCATATTTACCAATTCAATATAGCTTTCTATCGGCTTTTTTTTTCCTTCCTTTAGGTAGGCTTTTAGATTAATTGTAAGGAGCTAACTGATAAGTAGCTCCTTTTTATATTTTTTTTACACTACGAATTGATCTAACTCTTTAGTTACTTTGTGAATGTTATCTTTATTGCTTTGTGCTATAAAATCAACTTCCTTCATTCCTCTATCATTGATAGCAACAATGTTTTCTATCATTTGTTCTACAGTGCTGGTAACAGTGTTGGCTAATTCAGATAATACTTTGAGTTCTTTTTGCACGATGAGACCTTCATTAAGCATTTCACTAGAGCCTTGATTCATTTCAACTCCTGCCTTGCTAACATCATTCATAGCTTTTAGACACTCTTCACTCCTTTCGTATTGAGCTTTCATAGTTTGTATTGTGTGTTTTTCTTGGGACGAAACAAAGTTTATGCTTTTGCCAATCTTTTCAAAACTACTTTCTATTTGAGGTCCTATGTTATTTAGATATTCAATTTTTTCTTTTAAATCTTGCAAAACTTTAACTATGTTAGCTCCTTGTTCTGCTGAAGCTTCTGCAAGTTTTCTAATTTCATCAGCCACAACAGCAAAGCCCTTTCCTGCCTCTCCTGCATGAGCTGCTTCAATAGCTGCGTTCATGGCAAGAAGGTTTGTTTGGTTTGAAGTGTTTTGAATTACAGTGATAGCATCTAAAAGACCTTCAGATTTTTCTTGCATTATATTCGCAATTGTGGCAGTTTTTTCGACTAGTTCTTTTCCTCTTGCCATGTCTTCATCAAAATCTTTAACAGCTTCAATATTTTTTTCTGCTGTTTCTGCAACTTCTTTTATTCCTTGCACCATAACTTCTATGGCATCTTGAGTGATTTTTATACGTTCTGTTTGCATAGTTGTTGAATTTGAAACGTTTTCTAAGCCAGAAATCATTTCAGAAACGCTTGAAACTGTATGCATTACATTGTCATTATGTGTTTCCAAATTCTTTTTGACATCATCTGCACTTTCTACTATACTTTTAAGTACTCCAACAGTTTGGCTTGAATTTTCTGACAAAGCAACTCCCGTTTCTTGCATTAACTTAGTGCTTTGCAAGATGTTTTGGAAACTAATTCTAAGTTTTTCGACCATGTTATTTAAATATTGACTAATTATTCCTATTTCATCATGACTGTTTCTTGCTTTTACAGTGAAATTTCCATTTGCCACTTCTTGAAAGACAAAATTCATTCGCGTAAATTTTCTAAAGATTAAGTTCATCATAAGAGTACTTAATATTATAACAATTATCAACAGAATCACACTTCCTAAAATAGAATAACCTAATATGGAAGCAAAGGATGGAATATTTTCATTTATGGGAATGAAAAGTATAAGTCTATAAGAAACATTTTCTAATGGAAACTCTTTCACTGCCATATCACCTAATTTTTCATCTTTATAGGTTTTAATTCCATGATAATTAGCTAAAGGTTGCAATTTTTGCAAAAGATTACTTATATTTTTATCTATCATCTTTTTATCTGAGGATATAGAAACATTATTGTTTTCGTCCACCAATAGAATGAATGAAGACGGAGTAGGAATAGTTTCCTTTATATTTGCAACAATTTCATCAAGGTTTAGCGAAACACCTGCAAGCCCTATATCTTTGCCATAAAAATCCTTCACTTTAATGTTATAAAAAAGATTGAACTCATTTAATAGATTGTTATAATCAACTTCATACGAAATGTTTTTTTTGCTTTGCATTAAATTGAAAAACCATGCATCTTTTTCTAAATTTTTTGAAAGTGTTTTTGTTTTAAGTTCCCCATTAGACATAATGTAATAGTTGTTTGTAAGACTTGAGGCAACAAAGCAAGATGTGAATCCTTTATTAGAACTTAAATTTTCCATTGCACGAAGCATCAACTCTCGTGCTTTTTCATCTTTTTCTAAACTTGTTATGTATCTAATAAGATAATCTTGAAAAATAAATTCATTACTCAATTCAAGCCCCAGATTTAGCTTATTTTGCAAAGAAGAACAACTAGCTTTAGCTATGTAGGGCATACTTTTGTATAAATTCTCTTTAAAATATGCTATTGCACTGAAAGAAGTTAATGCAAGAACTGTAACTATTATTAATGTGAAACTAATAGTAAAAAAAGCATTGATCTTTGTTCTAATTCTCATCTCAAACTCCTATAAAGCTATTATCGTCAAACAATTTAGTAGAGTATATCTTTTTAATGTGTCATCTATATTTTGCGTATACTTATACCTAATATTATTCTATAATATTTTCCAATATCCATTTCTATCTGTACCTACACGACAGATTATATTTTGTTTCTTGAGTTTTGTAATACCTCTTTTCACAGTAGATATTGATTTACCTATCTTCTTTGCAAGTTCGGTATAGGTTGCAGTAGGTGTTTGTTTAATAGCATTTTTGAGGTCATTATCAAGGTCATTATCAAGGTCATTATCAAGG
>CAJPOH010000202.1 GCA_905372205.1 uncultured Treponema sp. | reverse complement strand
TTTTAATGGTGTTCACTTTATGACCTTCGACATCATGGATTATAAAGTCGTAGTCTTTCCACGTAGCTTTTTCAAATTTCACAGGAATCTTGCCAAAGAGATCAAAGACGAATCCCCCTAAAGTATCAAAATCATTTGTTGGCATTTCTTTGCCTAAGACATTAGCTAAATCTTCAAGATCAACTCTAGAATCACAAAGCCACATCCCTTCTCCTAGCTTTGTAATGTCTTCTCTTTCATTATCAAATTCATCTTGTATATCTCCAACAATTTCCTCTATTATGTCTTCCATACACACAATACCTGAGGTACCACCATATTCATCAATTGCCACAGCAATATGAACATGTTTTCTTTTAAACTCCATTAAAAGGCTATCAATTCTTTTGGATTCAGGGACAAAAAACGGTTTTTTGATAATTTCCGCAATTTTCACTTCTTTTCCTCTTGCAATAAGACGTAACATATCCTTTACGTATAGAATGCCTACCACATTATCAATTGAATCTTCATAAACAGGAAAACGTGAATGCCCTGATTCAACAACTTTATCTAACAGTTCACGATACTCAGTGTTTATAGGTAAAAAATCCACATCAATACGTGGAATCATTACCTCTTTCACTACAGTATCGGCTAAATCTACAACACCTTGTATCATGCCTTGTCGCTGTTCATTTACATCCTCTGCAACATTTACATCAGGCTTTTTTTTCTTAAACCTATCAAATAGTTTCATTTTTTTTCCTTATAATTTCAATGCTACTAAACAATTTTAATATATCTTCCTGCAAGATCAACATTGGTTGATCTTTTGCATTATCACTATGATCCATTCCCGATAAGTGTAAAATGGCGTGAATAATAAGTCTTTTTAATTCTTCATTTTCGCTTACAGAAAAATTAGTTGCATTTTTCTTTAACGAATCAAGGCTTATAACAATGTCGCCCGCAACATATCTTTTTTCTTCATTTTCATTTTCATAATACTCTCCCATTTCAAAAGAAAGCACATCTGTAGGAGAATCAATATTTCTATATGTTTTATTCAACTCTTGAATAAATGAGTCAAAACAAAAAAAAATTGAAACATCCCAATTATCTTTTTTTAAATGTTCTAACACTTTCAACGAAAAGTCTATAACAGCTTTTTCGTCTATAAGAGAGAAAGATATTGGAAAATCGTTTTGGTATGAAATATATAGATGGTTAGACATTAAAGGCTAGCCCTTTTCATTTTTTTCGTCCTCATTCTTGCTTTGAAGTTTATTAGCTTCAACATCTTCATCATCATCTTTTTGATTAGGATATTTTATTCTTGAATGATAATAACCAGATAATATATCGATAAAAGTAGTTTTTATTGTAGCTATATCCTTAAACGTCAATCCACAATCATCCAATTGCCCACTTTCAATCTTGCCCTTAACAGCACTGTCGATAAATTTGGTTAAGGATGGTACTGAATGTTTTGAAAGTGAGCGACACCCTGCCTCAACTATATCAGAAAGCATGACAACTGCTGATTCTCTTGTTTTAGGTCTTTGTCCTGGATAAGAGAAATCTATTGGGTCAACATTCTCTCCTTTTTCCTTTGCTTTGTTATAAAAATATGCAATGAGACCGTTCCCATGATGTTCTGCTATGATGTCTATTACAGCTTGAGGCAAATGCATACTATGAGCTTTTTCAATACTTTTCTGTACATGACTTCTCAAAACTGTGGCTGAAAGTCGAGGAGTTAGTCCATCATGCTTATTAAGACTATCATGTTGGTTTTCGATGAAATACTCTCCCATTTCCATCTTACCAATGTCATGATAGTACGCACCCACTCTTGCCAAAAGTGCGTTAGCTCCTATTGCATTGCAAGCGTTTTCTGCTAGTGTTGCTACCATCATTGAATGACTATAAGTGCCTGAAACAGTAACTAGCATTTTTTTCATCAATGGAGAGTTCAAATCTGAAATTTCAATAAGACGAAATGCTGTAGGTGTGTTTAGAATCACCTCTATTATTGGTAAAAAGCCGAGTAGAAGTATACCACTTAAAAATCCATTCAATGAAGAAGCAGGCAAAATAAAAAAGATATTTTCTACCATATTAGGAAAAATAAGCAGACAACTTACAGTGATGAGAGGTTGCATTATAGCAAGAATACAAGCCGTTTTAATCAAATCTAACCTTTTACCTGTTATCTGTGTGAAAGCCACTCCCGAAATACTAGAAAAAAACGTAAATATAGAAAGTGGTAAACTAAAACCAGAAGCTAGCAAACAAACAAGAGATAAGATAATAGAGGAAACAATTGCCATTCTTTTTGATTTTAGTATATAAAACAAGATTGAGAAAAAAACACAAGGCAAAAAAGGCACTGTAGCGAAGCTTGACGAAATAAAACTAACACGAGATAAAAGAATAAGCTCAATGTAAACCAAAATGGAAGCTAATAGCAAGAGTAAAAGATATTTCACTTCTACTACTTCTCCAATAATTTCTCTTGAAAGTAAGAAAATAGCCAATGCAAAACAAGAAGCGATATATATGACATATCCTACAAACAGCTTATGACTAACAAGACTATCAGTGCTTTGATATTCTTTCAGTTTATCATAATCTTCTTCTTTTATAACAAAATCTTTTTCGATAATTTTCTCACCCTTAGAGATTTTAAGCATGATATTAGGTACTTTTTCGAGTTCTTCAGTTACTTTCTTTTCTGTTTCTGTTCTATCGTACGTTACATTAGCACTAATAAATGGAGCAAGTATTGAATAAACTGTCTCAGAAGCTTGATTTTCTATGAGTATGCTTTTGATGTAAGATTTTACATCAAGATTATCATAACCTGCAATTGTATGCAAAAAAACTAAAGAATTGAAATCAACATACTTATATTCTGTCTTATTTTGATATGAATAGATAATAGTCGCCTCTGTAGTGTTGTATCTATCTAGTATTTCTTTTTTTTCATCTAAAAGACCTGTTTCAAGAATTCTTTTGTATATTGAAAGACTTGAGTTAATTATGCTGTAAAGAGTAGGATTTTTATACAATTCCTCTAAAGTTATCTCATCAAATTTAGAAGGGTATCTTTGTTGCATATTAAGGACAAATTCATTTACGTCCTGAACTCCTTCTCTCATTTGATATAAATCCTGCGTAAACGTTTCGTAGTTTTTGTATATCATCTCATCTTTTGTTTCATTTTTATCGAAAATGGCAGTAATTGTTTTGATTTTTGCATTACGCACTTCAAGTGTTGCTTTCTCGTCTATGTATTCGATGTCTTTGTTTGCAACAATGTCTCTATTTGCAACTTTTCCTACTTTGAAGTCATCAAGTGAAAATTCAGAAAAAAAAGCATATTCACTCATATTGATGTATGTAACTACTACTATCAGCAAGAAACTAAGAATGAGAGAAATGTATAGC
>CAJPOH010000201.1 GCA_905372205.1 uncultured Treponema sp. | reverse complement strand
GGAAATTTGTTGGAATGTGGCTACAGTCGTAGCCACAACGTGTCAGGGCATACGCATTGCGGATGTTCTCACACCCACAACATGACAATAGAAAATTTATTGCACATGTGTATGCTATGCAATATGAACTTTATTCTAATGAATATACCAATCTAAAGCCTATCGATGTGTTTAGATAAGTTGGCTCCCATGAAATGCGATATCCTAAAACACAAGAATCGCCTTGAGTAAACCAAGAACCACTTTTTGCAATTCGCTCTTTGCCACTAATCGCTCCTTGTGGGTTGTATGCAATGCCGTCTTTTCGATATTCTGCATCATTAACTGAAGGATCATCAGCTTGATAGTCAAAACACCATTCATAAACATTACCTGTCATGTCAAAAAGACCCAAAGCATTTGCATCTTTGCTAGCCACATGACTAGTTTCTATGACAGGTGGAGAAAAATCATTCCAATCAACATTATCCCACCATTTATTGCAGACCGCTACTCGATTTAATTCTTCCATAAGCGTTTGGTAAGTTTCTCCTTTAGGGAGTGCAATATCAACAAAAGCTATTGGCTTTTTTGCTCCTGAAGCACTATTGAGGTTCGTTAAATAAACACTTCCATACTTTTCTGCATTTGTCTTATCAAAATTATCGTTCTCAATGCCTTGATATCTAGCTGCCAATTCCCATTCGGCTTCTGTTGGGAGTCTAAAACCTTTTTTACTTAAATCAGCAAATGCCCCATCACATTCTTCATTTGTGGCATCTTTTAAAATGCTACCGTCTGTTTTGCTCTTACGATATACACAATTTTCTTCATTCTTATTTTTCATAGCTGTGTAAGCATTACACCAAACAATTGCATCTCGCCAACTGACCCACGTAACAGGATGATCTTTCTTTTCAGGTGTTGGAGCTTCTCCCTCTCTTCCTCTCCCTTCCTTGCCTTTGGATGCAAACTTATATCCATTAGCCTCTGCCCAAATACGCACTTCATACCAAAGATTATATGTGGTTTCGGTCTTTGCTATTGCAAAAGAAGAAAGTTTAACCTTTCTGTTTTTTACAAACACACCTTTCCAATAATTTTCTGCCTCTGGCAATTGGCAAGAAGGTTCTTTTCCTTCAATTTCTAATGCAGGTAATTTTACAAAACCTTCTTCTATGACAGGCTCTATTTCATTATTTGTATTGGGAGTATCTGATTTTTGTTTACAAGCAAATAACGATAAAATAGCTAACACGACAAAAAAAACACTTTTCTTTTTCATTTTTTCTCCTATATGCGTGGAATAAACATTCTTCGCACTATGTAAGTATAAAAAGGCAATTTTCATTTGTCAAGTTTTTTCTGTATAGACTGTTGGAACTTGAGTGAAAATGTCCCCATAATAAAAGATGAGGGGGAAAGCAAAAATGGAAAAACTTATTATGGGGAATAGGGAAATATTAAGGAAACGCGTGAATTAAAACTAGGCTACCGTCAGCGATAGCTACTAGGCGGAGCATTTAATCAGTGCCTCTTCAAATTAATTTTCAATAATGAGGAATTAAACTTTACCGAGCTAGACAAAAAATCATTAGATAAGATACCGATCTTGATCGGATAAAAGGGAGGTTTTTATTGTGCTAAAGTAGGGGACATTTCTATTGTGCTTTAATAAACTTTGATAGAAAAATTTGACAAATGAAAAACTCAACATTAGAATAAAAGTGTGTTGTTTAAAGAAACATAACAAGGAGGATGTTATGAAAAGGTTTTTAATGGTCTGTTTGGTTGTTTATTCATTTTGGGTATTTTCTTGCAAGCAACAAACAACTGAAGGAAGTTTTGATTTGCCTACTTTGACTCTTCTATCGATGCAAGTACATAATTTTGATGTGAAAAATAATGCAGTTGAAGTAAATGAAGAAAAAGTGAAAACTGAGGACATTTTAGCTTTATTTTCTTACGGAGATGTAAAAGAAGAAATAAAAGTTAATATTGAGGGTGGTGAGGCAGTGCTAGAAGATGGAAAAGCAAAAGAAGTAAACCTTACAGTCCCTGAAGCAAAAAACAAACACAGTTCTTGGAGTGGTGTAGTGAGCATAAGCTTAAAAAAATCTATTTTGCCGCAGATTATATTAAAAACAACTAAAAAGAAAGGGGAGTATCTTGGTCTAAATATCAAATCTGATGGAGATGTGCAAGTAGAAGGAGCTAGCTATGATTCTCCTGGTTATTATAAGGTGGAAGAACAAACCATTATAGTAAAGGGCTTTATTAAAAATATAGATTGCTCTAGAAATGATCTTACCTTTTTGGACGTCTCAAAAGCTAGCTATTTGGAACAGCTTTTATGTGATGATAATGCTTTAGAAAATATAGTTTTAGGTTATAATAGCAAGATTTCACTTTTATATTGTGAAAGCAATAAGTTAAAAAATCTTGATTTAAAGAGATTGCCACGGTTGCTTGATTTTAGTTGCTGGGGAAATGAGTTTTCATCACTAGAGCTTGAAAAAACTCCGTTACTAACATCTCTAGTTTGTCGTGATAATAAAATAGAAGGAGTGTTAAATCTTGAAAATAATGTGCATATAGAGCAATTGAATTGTTACAACAATTTGATAACTTCAATAAAGCTACATCCACAAAATCATATACGACATATTGAATGTCTTAGAAACAACATAAATGGAGAAGAAATGACTTCTTTCCTTACATCCTTACCAGAATTTGAGGCTTATTCATCAGATGAATGGGATGATTATATGGGTATGAATCCTCAAGGTTTATATCTTATAGAACCATTAGACCTTGAAAAGAATGTTGCATTAAAAAGTGATGTTGAAATAGCGAAAGGAAAGAACTGGAAAGTTTTCACTATTAAGATTGATGATATGGGAGTTACCGCTCCAACTCAATATGAGGGGAAATAATAAGGGATGGTTATCGGTATTTTGATAAGTTTAATAGCTTATCAAGATACCACCATCTGTTATTTCCGTTCTACTATGATAAAATTGTACCATAGTTCCCCTAAGTACCCCCGTCGTTGTTGAAAATCTATAGCTCTTTTATCCCTTCATCACTTAGCTCATATATTTTATACACTATTTCCGTTTATTTGGTTGGTCGTGCTTTTCACTTCGTGCTTTTCAAGTCAAGTCAAAAGTTGCTGTTGCCGACGTTCAACCTGAAAATTTGATAAAAGCAAATTCTCAGTGGTCAAATTTTGCGTAGCAAAATTGACTAATTCTTTGCAAGAATCGCATACCATGTCTAGCGAGGCGAAGCACGCATGTATCGCTATGCGTTGCTGTACAGCATTCCCCCTCGTTGCTGTACAGAATGCGGTCGCAATATAGCGGGATTTGCCACTCGTTTCTGTACAGCAACGCCTCGCGATATAGTGGGGTTTGCACCCCCAATGCTGTACAGAATGGGGGCAGTACATTAGCT
>CAJPOH010000200.1 GCA_905372205.1 uncultured Treponema sp. | reverse complement strand
CTTAAGGTTTAATGACTTTTTTAAACCAAATTGCGAACATATCTTGACACTATCGAGAATCATTGGCTACCACACTCATAATATACTCCTCAAAAACAAACATTTTGTAGCTATTGTAGTTTTTTATTATACATAGATAAGATAAAGATTACAAGGATAATTATGTTTAAATATATCTATTCATAGGATTTCTTATTGTTAAACTTAACCTATATAGCTACTACTTTTTTTCGAGAATGAAAAAATAAAGGGGATAGTATGGTGTTAGTAAAAACCATACTATCCCCTTAGAAAGTTTTAATTAAAACTTGAAACCTACAACACAAACGATGCTTGATTTTTAGGTTTATTTTCCATAACCCTTAATTTCAAATTCAAAGTTGTTTGCAAGAAGGTCTCTACCCTTCGTATGAGCAATTAAGTCGGTGAATATAGAAGTCATCACTTTAAATTTATAAGTATTTCCTGTTGCACCTGCTGGAAGGGTAATAGTGAGTTTATAGATTTCAACATCGTTTGCCTTTCTTAACTCCAATTCCTGTAGTTCCATTAGTGTGTTCAGTGCCATCATCTTCAACTTTTGCTTTAAGTTGCCCATGCCCACCATCAACACTGAATTTAACCTTAACCGAATCCATTGCATCAGTTCTGCTTGGATCTTCACATGCAGACATTCCAAATAGCATTAAAAATGTCACACCTATGAGAAGTGGAAATCCACTTCCAAATCATTTTTGTTTCATAATAAAATCTCTTTATAACGACATTCCTCTTTAATTGCTTAATTTTATTTTCACGCTGTATGTAAAGCATGGCTTAAACTCATTAGTTTCACCAACTTTTTTAAGAACTGGCAAAGCCACTTCTAACTCTTGCACATTATCATCTACCAACGTGGATACATCAATTTCGCTACACATCCAAACACTAACTGCTTCATCATCAGTAAGCTTTTCAAACATTTTTTGATGTGGTGTTTTTATCTTGGTTTGGTCTATTTTATACCCTGACATTTCATCCCAAATCTTAAAAGCTACAAAGATTTTTTTATCTTTAACCATTGCTTTTTTTATCTCTATTTCATCATATGCAGGTTCTAAAAATGATGCCCCTTTTTCTTTCTTATCGTAATCCCATCTTAGCTCAATTGGGTTATATGCCAAATATTTAACTCCCTTTGCATCATCCTTTGTTCCATCTTGTGCAACAGTGTAAAACTTTAACATAGTGGGCTTATCTTCATATAGCTGAATATTTTTTATACTGTGCCTGAATTTCTTTCGTTTGTCTTGAGCTGTTCCGTCATATGAATAAGTTAGTTCTTGAGGAGTTGATAGAGGTTTTGAAACTTTAATTATATCATTTCCCTCAGCATCTTTATCCTCTAATATACACATCTTTTGATAAAACACTTTAGTAGTTTTAACCTTTGTGAATAAAGAAATATTCACGCTTTTTGCACCATAATCATCAGCCAAATTATCATCTTGGTTATTCCATGTAATTTCTTCTTCATATAAGGGACTTGAACCTTCGGCTGCAAAATCTGCATTCTTTTCTTCAGGTTTATAAAAAAGATTAAACTTGAGCGTAGTTTCACCATACGTCTCCTTGTCTTTTGGAATAAGCTTAATCTCAATATCCTTGCCTTTTGGTGCAACACCTGAAATTTGTTTTCCAATGTAATAGAAAGTATTCCCATTTATGGTTTTAGTAGATAATGTTTCTCTCTTTCCTTCAATCTCAATACCCTCTAAGATTTCTTTACCAACTACACCAATTTCAAGATTTGTAGGTTCAATTCCATCAAGTTGTGGATGTTTACCATCTGCATCACCTAATACAAAGGGAGATAGTGGCAAACTGTCCTCTATAACAACATCGTCTTCAATAAGCATCCTTATACCTGGAATGTCCACTTCTCCTTCTATTCTCTTTATCTTGAAAATCACCTCTGTCTTATTGCCATCTTCTGCTTCTGCCTCAATCTTTATAATAGTATTGGCACTCTTTTGGAGTGCTACGTCAAGAACATACTGACTAGCCACATTAGGCACAGGTTCTTCTTTCATATCTTGTGAATTAAGCTTAACACCCTTTAATTTTTTCTCAGAGTGTCCTACTCTTATGGTTGCAATAGGACCTTTCAATTCTATTGTTACATCTTCACCCTTAAATATTTCGTCTTCTATGGTAAACCTATCTACCTCTTGTTCTTGTTCATTTATTTTCATACCCGATATCAATAAATAATCGACAATATCCTTATTGACAAGTTTTCCAGAATTGCTTCCCTCATCGTGTATGATTTTTGCTTTGTAAACATTCGCCTTTGCATCACTTGAAGACTTAACAGAAATTATGAGTTCGTTTTCTTTGTTTGTCTCCAAGTCCCAAAAGCCATTTTTTAAATCTGGTGTGTAAGTCACCACTGAATTAGTAGGAGAAGTTTCCACCACAACCTTAACTTTTACCTCAGAAGTACTTCCAAATATCATGTTCTCTTTAATACCACCAATTGGGTTTTTGCCATCAATAGTGATTTTTGTTAAAAATCCTTGTTTTTGTTCAGTTTTTCCATTTGGACATGCTACAAAAAAAAGTAGCAAAGAACATAAAACATACATAAACCAATTCTTTTTCATAATTATACTCCTAGAAAATTATTTGGAATAGAACTAGTATCCAATTCCATAGAACACAGAATAAACAAACTTATGGTATTGAAGCTACTTATATATTAGAAATTTGATTTTAAAAAAAAGAGGGCTAGGATATGGCATCTATAAGGGTACTATGTCCTAGCCTTTTTATTATAGAAAACTTATAAAAACATTCCTATTACTACTCATTAAGCTCCCAATGTCCGTTGTCACCGCTACCCACATATTGCAGATTCTTTATTTTTTTTATAGTCCTTTCGATAGTCTTTACACTAACTTAGGTTTTGTTTTATACAAAGCACATACATTGAATGTGAAAAAAAAGGCTATGCTAGACGTCGCAAAAGCATTAAGAGAAGCAAAGCTAAAAACTTCAGTACTATTACAAGTGCATGATGAGTTGATTTTGGAAAGGCCAGAAGATGAAGCAGAACAAAGTGCTTCCTTAGTTAAAAAAGTAATGGAAGAAGCATATAAGCTTTCTATGCCACCACGCACTTCAATTTCTACTGCTAAGAATTGGGAACTTTTGTAACTAAATCATCAAACATCTTTTTATGTGTGGTTGCAATTTTAGATATTATAGAGAATTATTGTAATATCTAAAGTTATTTTAAAATATAAGGAGATGTTTGATGAAAACAAAATTACTTGTGGCTGTTACGTTATTACTTGCCTTGTTATCTTGTCGAAAAAATGTGCAAGAAGGAACAAAGGTACTCTTTAATGTTAGCTTTTCTAATGGTGAAAATGGAAAACTTGAAGCAACTAATGCTA
>CAJPOH010000199.1 GCA_905372205.1 uncultured Treponema sp. | reverse complement strand
AATATTTCTATGCACTCACCGCTCCTAAAGTCTCCGTCTCCTTTTAGCTCATTCACTTTAATGTTATCAAAATTATCTATATTGCCCCCGCCTTCATATTCAATCCAGACTGCTTTTTCACTATTGTTTTGACTAAACAAATCTATCTCTTGGTTTTTATAGCAAGTGGTTATGAGCCGCTTCAAACCGAAAAACTCAAAATTGAGGTAAAAGTATTTGAAGAAGTTACTCACACGAGGATCATCACAATTGCAATAAATAATCTTATCCTTAAAATGGTCTTTGTAGTGAAAAAGTTCCCTTTCTATATCAGCTAGCTGAGTGTAAAACTCATCATTTTTGTTTTTATTTGCAACTTTCAAATATTTATTACTTGCCATAATCTCTCCAAAGTCATATTCATCATATTATAGTGCTTTCAACATATTGAGTACCTCCTTTATATTTCTCTGCAAATAATCAGCTAATATCCCATGCTCTATACAATACGCAATCCCTAAATCGTAGCCCTTTTCTCCATAGCGACTTATGAAATCATTCATCACATCCCCAAACTCTTTATACCCTTTTAATTGCTCGCATTTTTCCAAAAACTCCTTGTTGTCAGAATGGTTTATATTTATGACTTTGACGATTAGCTCTAAAGATGCCTCTGCTCCGCAGTCCATAAATGCGTCAGACAGCCTTAGCTCTTCTACAGCAGGACGTTTTTTCTTCCCATTATAGATCACGTAAAACTCTGGCTTAGGGATTTTGAAAAGACGCTCCTTGTACCTTGAGGCTACATCCAAAATTAGTTGATAAATAGCTGCAATGTATAGTAAAAACCTCAACGGCATGTTTTCATTGACCGTTGATTGATGCTCCACCAAGACAATAATCTTGCCAGCTACCATAAACGAGACATCGTTTTTCTCTTTGTGATATAGCACATCTTTAAGTTCTATGAACTTTAGCTCTGCGTCATCGCTTACTTTCTCTTCATGCAAGGCATTATACAAAGAAATACTCGCTGGACAACGAGTCTTTTCATCACGAGAAAAGAGGCTCACAAACACAGAATCCTTGAATTGACTATTCTTTTTAGGTTGCCTCTTTTTTGTATGTTTG
This sequence comes from uncultured Treponema sp., assembly GCA_905372205.1. GTDB lineage: Bacteria > Spirochaetota > Spirochaetia > Treponematales > Treponemataceae > Treponema_B. Next base: position 2,334 of record CAJPOH010000199.1, on the reverse strand, counting down.
GTAAGCCTTGACTTTTTCTTCATATTTATAAGATTAACATACTTTGGGCAAAATAAAAAGACAAGAAAAAACAGGGATTTCGAGAGTCTCGCACCGAGGCATGCGAGACATTCGCATGGAGCCATGCGAGACATTCGCACCGAGCGGTGCGAGATATTCGCATAAGGCGATGCGAGACATTCGCATCGAGGCATGCGAGATATTCGCATCAAGCCATGCGAGATATTCGCACCGAGCAGTGCAAGACCTTCGCACCGAGCAGTGCAAGACCTTCGCACCGAGGCATGCGAGATATTCGCATACGGAAAAGCGTTTATTAGTAAAATCTACAAGTTCATTATTGTTGACACCTACATATATATTGTCTATTCTATCCTCATTCTTATGGAGGTTTTTATGAAAAAACTTTATTTATTGTTTGTGTTATTAGTCTTGAGTGCTTCTTTTGTTTTTGCAGTAGATCACGCAGAAGGACTTTGGAAAAGTGTTGATGAAAAAAGTGGAAAAGTTACTGCAGTGTGGAAAATTGAAGTGAAAGGCGGAAAGCTATTTGGAGAAATTGTTGTGGCTATCGGAAAAGACCCTAAAAAGCTTGCTGTTAATTGCAAAGATAGCTATCCAGGGTTTCCTAAAGAAGGAAAGGTAAATCAAATGCTTCTTGTTGGTACACCTTTCATCTACAATCTTGAAAAAAAGAGTGAAGGAGTGTGGCATAATGGCTATATCGTAGCACCAGATACTGGCAAATATTACTATTGCAAAATTACTTTTAGAAAAGCTGATGGCAAAAAGTATAAAGAAGATAGCCTTGAAATGCGTGGAGAGATAGGCTTAGGGATAGGGCGTAGTCAACTTTGGAAAAAAACTACCCAAGATGAGACTGATGTTTTAATCAAAAACAACAAGTGGTAGGAGGAAAGATATGCAAGTTGTCATTTCTGCATTGTTGCGTGAAAAAAAGCCTTTGTTAAAAAAGCTTATAGATGAGCTTTCAAAGGAATTCAAGTATGCATCTATTCTAGCAACAGACTCAAAGGGAAAGATGTTTTCTGTGAGGAAAAGAAGCGTCTCTGTTGGAGACTCTTTTATGTGTACTGAATGTGGCTATGTGGTGAGAGTGTATAATGGTGTGGGCTATAGCGAATATTCATTTAATGCTATAGAAGATGTGTCTAGTATAGTTTCTAAAATGAAAGAAATTGCAAACTCTGATGTTGAGTTTTTAAAAAGCAATGGAACAACTTTTATTTCATATCCTGTAATTGAAGAAGAGGAAGTGCAAAAAACATTCTTTGCCGAGATTGGACAACCTCTTGATGCTATGAATGCAAAAGAAAAAATAGAATACATGACACGTATAATGCAAAAAGGTTTGGCCTACAATGAAAAGTTAATTGACTTTGTTGTGAACTACGAAGAAGTGCAAGTTTCAAAAATGTTCTTATCCACTAAAAAAGACCTAGAACAATCTTACGTTTATTCAATTGGGTATTTAATTCCATACCTAAAAGAAGGTGATGTAGTTAAATATAGCTTAAAGAGCTTTTCTCGTCTTGCAGGCGTGGAACTTTTAGAAGATATGATGGGCAATGTTGAAAAAGCTTGCGAGAATGTTGCAGAAATATTTAAGGCAGAACCAATAATCCCCGGTGTTTATGACATAATCTGTTCTCCTGAAGTTACGGGGCTCATAGCTCATGAAGCATTCGGGCATGGCGTTGAGATGGATATGTTTGTTAAAAACAGAGCAAAGGCAAAAGATTATATTGGAAAAGCTGTTGCCTCCCCTGTTACTGAAATGCACGATGGAGCAAAGGCTGCAACACAAGTTTCTTCGTACTTATTTGATGATGAAGGCACTTTGGCAAGCGACACTTGCATAATCAAAAATGGCATTTTGCAAACAGGAATGTGCGACTTACTTTCTGCTCTCAACCTAGGAATAAAACCTACAGGCAATGGGAAACGAGAATCATTTGAGAGAAAAGCATACACTCGTATGACAAACACTTTTTTCTCTGTAGGAAATGCAACTCTTGATGAGATGATTGCAAGTGTTGAAAAAGGCTATTTACTAGAAGGTTATTTTAGTGGAATGGAAGACCCCAAAAACTGGGGCATTCAATGTGCTGTTGAAAAGGGTAGAGAAATAATAAATGGCAAATTAACAGGTAAAATCGTAGGGCCTATATTTTTGACAGGCTATGTTCCAACACTCCTTTCTTCTATTTCTATGATTTCTAACTCTGGCGATTTCTCTCTTTGTGGAGGTGGTTATTGTGGAAAAGGATATAAAGAATTGGTTAGAGTTTCTATGGGTGGTTCATACATAAA
>CAJPOH010000198.1 GCA_905372205.1 uncultured Treponema sp. | reverse complement strand
AGATAAGCTATTACAAAGTCATGGATTTGAAGTTAAAGATATTAACTATTACAAGAGTATAAATAAAGTGCCTAAAGATTATTTTGTGTGGTGGGGAATAGAAGATGCAAAGATGGTGGAATTTGCAAAAGAAGAATTAATTAAAATTAGTTCTTTAGAAAAACCTTTTGCATTTTCTGTGTTTTTTGAAGATACTCACTTTCCTAGTGGATATTTTGATGAAGAATGCGAAAATAAATATCCACGCCAAATTCACAATGTATTTAGAAACATGTCTAAGAGAGTTAATAACTTTGTAAATTGGATAAAAGAACAGCCATTTTATAAAGATACTGTTATAGTGATTTTAGGAGATCATCTTTATATGGGTAGTGACCTTTATGATAATGCAAGAAGTGATTCAAAGCGTCATGCCTATAATGCTTTTATAAATGCAGGTAAAAGTGGGGAACATAGCAAAAATAGAAACTTTTGCACTTTTGATTATTTTCCAACAATACTCGATTGCCTAGACATTAAATATAATTCAGATGGCTTAGGTTTAGGGCGGTCTCTTTTAACTGGAAAACCCACATTGCTTGAAGAACTTGGTAAAGAAAAACTAGAAGAAGCTATTTCTTCTAAATCAGATTTTTATCGTTATTCATTACTTAGTAAGGAGTAGCTTTTTAAAAAAGGAGCTTATTCCATTATAGTAATTTCGACACGCCTGTTTTTTGCTTTGTTTTCTTCTGTTGTGTTGGGAAAAAGAGGAAAATCTCCTCCTCTTCCTTTAGTGAATATGTGGTCTTCAGATGAAACTCCGAGTTTGATTAAAAAATCTGCGACAACCTTTGCTCTTTCTTCTGAAAGAGCAAGTCTTTTTTCTTCTGTCCCAGAAAAAACTACATGACCTTCAACTAAAATATCTCTTTTTTCGTATTTTTTTAATACTTGTGCAATAGCTTTTAGTTTTTCTTTTTCACTATCTCTAAGTATTGCAGAATTAGGGGCAAATTGAATGTTTTCAAGTACAATTGTTAAGCCTTTTTCAGTTTTTTTGATATCAGTATTATCTAGTTTTAGTTTTTCAATATCATTCTTAATCTTTTCATTTTCTTTGTTTTCCATATCTTTTTTTAGAACTGCTATTTTTGCGTGAGAAGACCCTGTATATTCAACAGTTTCGCCATCATTTAAGACAAGATAGATTGTAAAAATCTCGTCATAGAATGCTATGCCACCTCTTTCTTGACTCCATGCAATTCTCTGCTTTGATTTAACTCGTGTTTGAATTGGGTAAACTTCATCTTTGATGTGCGACATTCTTTGCAAAAACACATCTGGAATAACATAATCTTTTTCATATTTCACATCTATTATATGAAGAAGTTCTCCATTTTCTTTTTGAGTTCCTGTGTATTTGTATTCAACATCAAAAGGAACAATTATAGGTTTTAGCATTCCAAAGGTATCAGAAAAATCATAAGCTTCGTGTGCTTTTGCAATCCATGAATCCCCAACTTTGACATCATATTCAGGAAAACTCGGAATATCTCGCACCATTGGCATAAAATATTTGTCACTAATTGAGTACACACCTAAATCGTTTTGCCAAAAGGTGCTAGTGTATTCTTTGCCCCATTTGAATTTGTCATCTTCAGTCTTTTCACTTACCATGAAGTGACACGAATAAAAAGCTAAACGTCGCTCCTCTTCTTCTTTTGTTTCAGAAACTTTAGCTACAATTCTATTTATAATTTCAGTTCTGTGAGAAAAACTTCCATTAAAGTAAACTGCTTCATTCACAGTAGAAGACATCTTTTGAATATCACCTTCATTAAACAAGAATCTAAAAATTTCAGAATAGGCTAGCATATTAAAAAATAATAGGATTATTAAAATCTGCAGTTTTTTTTTCATAACATAAGCTCCGAAGAGAAAAGATAAACATCTTTGCGTAAGAAAAATGTTTTTCAAAGGGGATAGTTTTGGATATGCTGATTAATTCGCCTCTCACAATTAATCTAAAAGCCTCTTTCCAATATTGACGCTTTTTTAGCTCTTAATAAAATACTTAAACACAACGTAAAAGACAGGAGCTGCAAACAAAAGCGAATCCATACTGTCCAAAATACCACCACGCCCCATTATTATACGTCCTGAATCTTTAACATTACAGGCTCTTTTTAACATTGATTCAACCAAGTCTCCGGCAATAGCAGCTGTTGTTGTAAAAAGTGTCAAGATGATTATTTGAAAAAGAGAAAGCATCATTGTGGGAAATAGGTAGTAAACTACAATGGCAATAAACACAGAACCTAAGTATCCACCAATAAAACCTGCAATGCTTTTATTAGGACTTACAACAAATATTCCTCTATTTCCTTTTCCTAAAAACTTACCAAAAAGCCAAGAAGAAGAATCACAAAAAAACACAATCAAAAAAAACAAACTTATTGCATAGCGAGTAGATGGAAGGGAAACAAATCTGCAAAAGAAGATCGCAAAAAACCAAGGGTATGTTAACGTGAATATTCCAGCAGAAAGACGATGAAGCACTGCGTCAAAATCCCCCCTAAAGGAAGCTATAAACTCTTTCAAAAATAAGATAAAAAAAGCTAAAAGATATAATGCAACAATATTTCCCCACGTAGCTTGACCTCTATTGATAAAGTAGCCAGCTAAAATGATAAGAGTGCCTAAAAAGGAAATGATAATAGAAGAAAAACTAGCTCCAAAACGCTTATAAAAAAGGTTTTGCATTTCCACTGTAGCTATGATAGAAGTTATGATAATTTCAATATGAAAAGCCAAAAAATCGTAGTGTGGAAGGCAATAAGCAGGAAGAATAATTGCAGGAACACCTATAGCAAACATAATTAGGCGCTGTCGTGTTTTTTTGCTCATTTTTCTAGTCCAAACCTCCTATTACGAGTAGTGTAGTCATTTATTGCAATTTGTAGATCTTCGCATTTCCAATCTGGCCAATACTTATCAGAAAAATAAAGCTCAGAATATGCACACTGCCATAGCAAAAAGTTACTCAATCTTTTTTCTCCACCGGTGCGAATAACTAAGTCTACAGGTGGAATGTCTTTTGTGTCCAAACATAAAGAGAAGCTATCTTCGTCTATATTTTTTATTTTTTCGGCATCGAGACTTTTTATGCTACGAATTATCTCATCTTTTCCACCGTAATTTATAGCAAGCACTACAGAAGAACCAGTGTAGTTTTTTGTTTTTTCTCTTACAGAAATAATTTCTTCTTGCACTGCTTCAGGCAAACCAGAAAGATTTCCAATATGCAGAACACGGATATTATTCGTAGCATAAAAGTTTAATTCAGCCTTGAGATGTTGTTTAATCAAACCCATCAAAAAGTTCACTTCTTCACTAGCTCTTTTTTTGTTCTCTGTTGAAAAGACGTAAAGAGTCACAAAAGGAATACCAATGTCAGAACAATACTTC
>CAJPOH010000197.1 GCA_905372205.1 uncultured Treponema sp. | reverse complement strand
AACCTAACCTCTGCAATAGGTTGTAAGTCAGCTTGTGCATACAGTGGTTTACTGTATGCACAAGCTGACTTACAACCTATTGCAGAGGTTAGGTTATTAAAAAGAGAGCCTATCACATTAGGGCAACTCAAGCTCCAGATTGCAACACTTGAAAAAGGTTATGGCAGAAAGCTATCCGTAGATGAAAGAAAAAAAGTTCTTGACGGAATTGTCAACGAACGTCTTTTGAGGCAAGCTGCAGAAAAAGAAGGAATTAAAATCGCAGATTCACAAGTTAATGAATATTTTAACAACATGCTTTCTCAGCAAGTTGGATATCCAATTACGGAAGCTGAGTTTGCTAAGCTAATAGAGACTGAGACAAAACAAAGCTTAAATGAATTTATGAAAACTCAAACAGGTATGGGTGTTGTAGAGTCAAAAGAGTTTTTGCGTGGACAGATTGCAGTGCAAGTATATGTTGGTCAAAAAAAAGGAGCAGACCTAAATAAAATTGCAGGTCCCACAGATTCTGAGATTCGCTCTCAATATGATATGAATAAGCAATCTTTTGTCAGACCAGATACTGTCAAATTATTTTTGGTTGTAGTTCCTAAGCAAAAGAACACACAAGCAGAAAAAGAAAAGATAGAGGCTATTAAAAAACGAGTAGAAAAAAATATAAAGGCTATAGATGAAATTAAAAAAGATTCAGGTGAGAAGTCAGGATATCTTGCAGAATTTGTGTATGCAGCCAAAACACAGCTTGCAGCTCAGCAGATGGGCATTACAATGGAAGCATTGATGGAAATATTCAAGCAAAAAATAAACTTTGTTTCTGACGTTACAGAAATGTCTAACAACTTTCAATTTTTTGTTGTTATGGAAAAATTAGATGTTAAGATTTTAACTTTAAGTGATGTTATAGATCCAAACCAAACTACTACTGTTTACGAATATATAAGACAGATGTTAACAACCGAAAAACAAAGTGTCGCATTGCAACAAGCAATTCAACAACTAACGGAAGATTTAAGAGTTGCGACTAATTATAAGATGTTAAAAGACGATGCTTCCTTAACTAAGTTATTGGATTGGTAGGTTTTAGACTTTTTCAAATAGGTAACTTAACAGCACTATGGCTCTAACACGTAAAATTGCTCGTATTTTAGCTTTTCAAGGTTTGTGTGCTTGGGAAGGTGGGGCAGACGTTGATGATATTCTTAGCTATTCTTGGATTCCTGATGAAGAAAAGGGAACGTTGACCGAAGAAGACTTAATTTTTCCAACACTCCTTATTCGTGGCACAATTGAACATGTTGAAGAGATAGATGAAAAAATCAAACCCAAGCTCGAAAACTGGGATTTTTCACGTTTAAATTCTCTTGATAAGACAAATATAAGACTTGGTGTCTACTCTTTAATGTATCAAAAAGATACCTCCCCGACAATAATCATCAATGAAGCAGTGCGTATTGCACAAGAGTATAGCACGGATGATGCTTATAAGTTTGTTAATGGTATACTTGACAGTATTAAAAACTCACTATAATATTTCTTGTCAATATGAAACGTATTTTTATTATTTATATAAGCTTAATTCTGTTGGTCTCGTCTTTTTCATGCAAAAAACAAGAAAATGTTGCCAAGTTTTTTTCTGAGTTAAAAGCAGTAGACGAGCTCATATCACGTTCTGAGAATACTAAGGCGTTAGCTAGTCTTATTGCATTGGGAAACCTTGCAACAGATTCAAGGCAAGTTCTCAGTGTTGCAAAAAGAATGAAAAACCTAAATGCAACACCGGAGCTAATTAAATTTTTGCAAACAGCGATAGCTAATATCTCAAATTCTCCCGAAGTGGCTGGTTTACTCATATCAACTCTGATAGATTCTGGCAGAACTGAAGCTGTAGCTGAATACGCTCCACTTGTAAAAAACACTGCATACTCAGCTCTTCTGGCAGAAGCACTTGCTATAAGAGACAACGAGAAGAACAAACTTGTTGAAATTGATCCGTATTGTTGGGAACAAGCATACAGGCTAACTTATAAGCAAAACTTTTTAAAAATGGCTGCGTTAGCTATGTGCAAAGAAGGAAAGATATCGCAGGCCGAATTTTTACGTGAAGCAATACCAACTAACGAAACGATTCAAGATCCTTTTTTTTGGGCTTGCGTTTCTTTTGATTTAGGCCATTTTGATTTTGTTTTTAATCACCTAAACACTGCGATCTTAAATGCAGAAGATGTTGGTGTTTTTGAAAAAGATAGCTTAGATGTCAATAAAGCTAGTAGACACCTCCTTCTTGCAGCAGACGCAGCATATGCCACAGGCGATGTTGATATAGCTCGCTCCTATTGGCAAAGATGTGCAGATCTCCCACTTTCTATGCCTATAGCTTTATACAATCTAGCCTTAACTAGTGAAACAGAAGAAGAAAAAGCTAGGGTTTTTGTGGAGTGTATAGAAAGATATCCTTATTATTATCCTGCAATTTCTTCCTATATAAGACAATATTTAGTATTAAAAGATGGTGAAGTTTCTGACGGAGTAACTCAATATTTGGCAGAAAGAGGGTTTTATTCCATGAAGATGGAAGATATTTATTTAGGACTTCCAAACATGGTTTATTCGCCTGAAACTTTATTAAAATCTGCCTTAGAAACTGAAGGGCATGACCCACGTATTGCAATTGAATATTTTAGATATAAGCATCATAAAAGTACTGATTTTAAGGCTGGTATAGCTGATATGTGGAATTTATTGGAATGCTATCCAAGCAACATGGACATACGCTCTTATGCAAAATGGTATTTTTCACACTGTAGAGATTTTAATGCTTGTTTTAGCGTTGGAAAAACAGAAAATGAAGCTCTTGATGCTTTTTATCTCGGACTCGAAAAGGCAGTTAGGTCATCAACAGATGATGATATTATAGAATCTTTCATTAAAGCTTCTGAAAATCCTGACTACAAGGTCTTTGCCACAGCAAATATTGCATATGTCTATAACCAGCAGGGTTTAAAAGATAAAGCAATGGAAACTCTCTCTCTTGCTTCTTCTATGGCTGAAAGTCCTGTTATCAAAAGTAGGTTAGATTATCAGTTGGCTTGTATGCTTGCTCAAACTAAGTCTTATGATAGAGCTATTAGCACACTCGAGTATGCAATAGAACTCGATCCACAAAATTACCCAGCACAGGTATTGCTAGAAAAATTGCAAGCATTAAAATAAAGATAGCCGAATATTTAAGCATTCCGTTGTATATTCCTAAATGGAATGCCTTCCAACAAACAGTCTCTAGCCTCATAACGATATCTTCTTTTTGCCTTAATATAATGTACTTACCCGACGACTTTATTTTTCACTTTCCTATTTTAGATTTTCTTAGAAAAATATATCAGCTTTTAAGATCATAGAAAATTTTCCTAACCCTGAGTTCTTGTCAATTGGGTTACTATATCGCAATACAAATTTAACC